>JAAYQP010000302.1 GCA_012519195.1 Clostridiales bacterium
TATTTATCTAAAATAAGTTTTTAATAGCTAGTAATACTATATATATTGTATATAGAAAAAGCTATTGAAAAAATAGTATTTTTCAATAGCTTTTTCTAATTAAATTTATTTGCCTTACTTATTAATTACTAGCAAAACTTAAATAATGTATAAACTTTTATTTGCAAATATATAGTTTCTCAGCAATGTTTGCCTGACTTATCCGTTAACGATTGTACCACCATTGATATGAAGGGTCTGACCGGTCATATAGGTAGAACCATCGGAGGCTAAGTATACATATGCCTCTGCTAACTCAACCGGTTGCCCTGGCCGTTTTAATGGTGTGTTTTTACCAAAGGTTCCTACGGCATTCTTATCCATGGTTGATACAATTAAGGGTGTCCAGATCGGCCCCGGAGCCACCTGATTAACGCGAATCTTACGTTCTGCCAGGTTTGCAGATAGGGATCTTGTAAAGGAGGTTACCGCTCCCTTTGAAGCAGAATAATCCAACAAATCTGCACTGCCTTTATAGGATGTTATGGAACCGGTATTGATAATCGCACTATTTTCCTTAAGGTGTGGAAGGGCTGCTCTTGTCAGATAGAACATGCCAAAGACATTCGTTTTAAAGGTATTTAAGAGCTGTTCATCGGTAATATCCTCCAACCTTTTTTGAAGTTGTTGCTGGGCCGCATTATTTACTAGGATATCTAAGGAACCAAATTCCTGTATGGTCTTTTCCACTACCTGATTACAGAAATTACTATCACCAATATCGCCCTTCAATAAAAGAGCTTTCCCCTGATAGCCTTCGATAATCTTTTTTGTCGTATTGGCATCATCATCCGCTATATTATAAACGACAACCACATTACAGCCTTCCTTTGCATAGGCTACTGCCACAGCTCTGCCAATACCGCTGTCTCCTCCGGTTATGATTGCTGTCTTTCCCTTCAGTCTTCCACAGCCCTTACAATCCGGATTATCATAGATTGGTTCCGGCTCCATACGACTTTCCTTTCCCGGTACCTGTTGTGTTTGCCCAGGGATCTCTTGTGGGGTATACATATCATTCTCTTTCATATAAGCCATCTCCTAATCAATTTTTGATTAGTATTCCCTCAGAGCTTAGTAAAATATTTATATCAGCTGCACTTCTATTCCACCGTTACTGATTTTGCTAGGTTTCTGGGTTGATCAATATTTAGGCCTCGATACAGTGAAGTATAATAAGCGAGTAATTGCAATATAACGGCTGCAGAAAATACAACAAGTTCATCCTCCAATTGCGGAAGGGCTATATGATAGTCGTAGATGGATTGATCCACCGTTGGATTTCCATTGGTGATTAAAATAACCTTTGCTCCTCTTGCTCGAACTTCTCTTACGTTGGAAATCATTTTAGAAAATACTTTTTGCTGGGTTGCCAAAGCTACTACTGGAGTATCTTCAACAATCAAAGAAAGGGTACCATGCTTTAATTCTCCGGCAGCGTATGCTTCCGAATGAATATAACTAATTTCCTTTAACTTGATGGAGCCCTCACAGGATAAGGCATAGTCTAGGCCACGACCGATAAAGAACAGATCCTCCGTTTTTGCAAGATCCATACCGATCTTATCCATATACCTATCGAAGGAAAGGACTTCTTCTACTGCTTGGATCACCTTCTGGAATTTGAGAATACGATCCCCACACTCTTTCACTGATAAAAGTCCCCTGGTTAGAGCAAATTGATAAGCAATCAGGTAGAGGCAGGAAAGCTGCGCTGTATAAGCCTTTGTGCTGGCAACTGCGATTTCAGGGCCTGCCTGAGTATATAATACATAATCACTTTCCCTCGCAATTGAGGAGCCTTTTACATTTACAATGGACAAAACAGTAGCATTGTTCTCCTTAGCCAGCCGAAGCGCAGCCAGGGTATCCGCCGTTTCTCCTGATTGGGAAATGGTAATGACTAGGGTGTTTTCGTCCAATACCGGATCCTGATAGCGAAATTCTGATGCGATTTCCACTGCTACTGGAATGCGTAGTAGCCGTTCAATCATAACTCTTCCAACCATGCCTGCATGCATTGCCGTACCGCAGGCAGTGATAACCACTCTATTAATTGATTTAAAAATATGATTTGGAATATGATCCATAGTAAAATCAGGAAGATTTTCGTTGTTAATCCGTGGCATAATCGTAGAACGAAGTGCATCCGGCTGTTCATGGATCTCTTTCAGCATAAAGTGCTCATGAGCACTTTATGCTGAAAGAGATCCATGAACAGCCGGATGCACTTCGTTCTACGATTATGCCA
>JAAYQP010000303.1 GCA_012519195.1 Clostridiales bacterium
AAGAATGTCATCAGCATCCAAGAAGATAACGAAATTTCCTTTGGCGCTTTGTAAACCAATATTTCTACATGTAGAAGCCCCTTTGTTGGGTTTGTCCCTATGAAAGAGCTTAACTCTCTTATCGCTGTTACAAAGTTCCTTTATGCGGTTGATAGAATCATCAGTAGAACCATCATCTACAATTATCCATTCCCAATTTTCATATGTTTGACTTTTGATTGAATTCCAAGTGTGTTTTATATATCTTGACGAATTGAAATTAGGAGTTATGATTGATACTAAACTGTTCATTTTTAAATGAATTCAATTTGTCAATTGTGAAATTTCTTGATAAACGTTAAAGTAACTGTTCTGCATTAACTCTACCGAAAAGTAGTTTGCTTTCTCTAATGCATTTTTCTGTATTTTATTTCTAAGTAAAGGGTCAGCAATCAATCTCTCGATAGCAATTTCTAAAGCCCTATTATCTCGTTCAGGTATCAATAGACCATCTAACTCGTTGGTTATTGCATCTGGGATTCCTGCATGGATTGTTGACACAACTGCACATCCACATGCCATAGCCTCAATTATTGTGTTTGGATATCCCTCCATGTCACCATTTTCTGCTGTTCTACTATTAAGAATATAAATATCTGCCTGTTTCATTTCTTTCAACACATAATCGTGTGGTCTGCTTCCTTGCAATTGCACCACATTCGATATCCCAAGTTCACACACTTTATTCCTGACTTTTTCTTCTTCTTCCCCGCTCCCAATAATTCTTAATTCCAAATTTTTATACTTATGAAATACTTTTGCAAATACCGAAATTAGATCTGGAACGCCCTTTTTTTCTGTTAATCTTCCAGCATGTAAAATAATAATCTTACCCCCTGTGGCTTTTTCCTTCTTAATAGTTTTGATTTTTGCAAGGTCTGTCCCATAATGTATTAAGCGATTCTTTTTTGGTTCCAAGCCGTATCCTTCTAATCTTTTAGTCATGTCATTCGAGACTGTTATGGTGGTGTTTACTAGCCTAAACACTTTTTTGATGTTTCTTACATAAATAGACGAGTTAAGGAGCTGAGAACTGTCAAAACCATGGAAGTGGCAAATTAGAGCTGTTTTTGTCTGCTTAATAATGGGGATAAACTTAATTGCGTTTTGGCCATAATTACAATGAATGATGTTGATATTGTTTTCTCTAATTATTGAAATTATTTTTTGCTGAGTGCTTATTGGAAATGAGTATTCACCGTATCTTCTTATTAATCTGTCTATTTTGCTTAATAGTCTGTCTATGAATGTTTTGGGTGTTAATTCGATCTTATATGCTTTGCATGTTGACAAGAGTTCATGATTTTGTTCTCCTTTCTTATTATATACGATTATTCGTTCAAATGGACAGCGACTTCCTATCTGATTTTGAATAAACGTTTCACTAACTGCAAATGCTGAGTCCGTATAAAACAAGACTTTCATATACTTAAAATGAATTAATAATATCCCTCTAATATATGCTAATTGAACACTCCAAGGCTTCTTTCTTTTTTAGCAATTCCCCCTTAAGCTTATTTTCGAGTTCTTTCTCCGCGACAATTTGCTTAAGGGCAAGGTTTTCTTTTTCAA
>JAAYQP010000040.1 GCA_012519195.1 Clostridiales bacterium
TAAAATATATTTTAATTCATTTCTTCCATATGATAGTAGGTTCGATTTTTTTCTAGCATTTTTAATATCCAGTAAGGATTTACACTTAGTTCACCGGTATCAGTATCTACATAGATACCAAGATGCAAATGCACATCAAATTTACCTACCGTACCCTCGCTGCCATAACCACTATCCCCCATAAAGCCAATCAACTGGCCGGCAATCACTGAATCACCCTCCTGTAGATTGGGCGCATAGGAATATAGATGAGCATAATAAAAATACCCACCAGTATTGGAACGAATCCCAACCCGGTATCCTCCCTTATCCAACCATCCCAGATTCTCAACAACTCCATCCGTGATACTAACCACCGGATAATACCCACGGATATTATTATCCGACATCAGATCTGTCCCCTCATGTCTACGATTTCCTCCATATTTACGAAGGGCATACCAAGTATCCACATAGCTAATATCTGAGTTGCTATCATTTACTTTTGGGACAGGAAAATATCGAAGGCCCGAAAGAATTGCATCATAATAACCATAGAGCTCTTGGAAATGTTTCGTAGCCTGGAGTTTACTAATTCCCCGTAGAAAAGTTTCCTCATCGATTGGAGCTTTTTCTAATGGATTATAGTCTTTCGCCAGCATGGTAAAGGTAAGATAGCCTATGGGATTTATGTAAGGGTGGTTTCCTAAGACGGGATTTTGCTTGTGGATATGGTTTACTTTCCTATTCGCCGTTTCCATAACCTCTTCTGATATTCGAATATCACGAAAGGCTTCGTAATCTATACCGTCCTTGATAATATGATCGATTAGCTGATGGGTTTTCAACAGTTTAAGCTCGTAACCAGTAATATAGATTACCGTTAAAAAGGCAGCGATATAGACGAATGCAGCAAAGAATAGGCTATTAACCATACCTTCATATTTTGTCTTGATATTGATTCTTGCTTGATCTAGAGATACCTTCATTTAGAACCACTCACTATCCAATGTTTTCTCCGGTTAGCCAATACAGTACCGGGACAACATATTATATGTTAGTGAGGAAAGAATTATTATTAATCATCTATAAATTCTATGGAATCATTCAGTTGTGTAGGGAATCGGATTAGCCTAATGAATTATGATCGGATGCTGTGAATAATTTATCCATATTGCACAAATCTTCTTCCTTTCTAAAGTTAATTTGGCGCAGATAAAATATCACAACATCCGATAATAGTTAGCATTAGAACTTGCTAGAATTATTTAAATGATATACGATCAAATCTTTTTTATTGCCCTTTGCATACTTTCTTAATTGGCAGCTGTTTCTTCAACAACACTGTCCTCCCCAAATATAAAAGTATGTAGGATATCCACATTTTCTTCAAGATTAGGGACTAATACATCCATACCGCGAACTCTGATATTATCGGTAAAGGTTCCATCCGCTGGAATACGAAGTTGCTGTATCTCCATAGCTCCGGTTTCCAGGAAACTGTTTAATAAGATCTCAAAGTTCTTACTATCAATATCCGTTGTAATCATCGGAAGCACTCGAATCATGATGGTCGCAAGCTCCACTTTACTTTTTGTCTTATACTTATCAAAAATAGCATTTAATATAATCCGGTGTCTATCCGTTCTACCGTAATCATTGTTTTTCCCGGTAATGGTCGCTCTTTTACGAACCCTGCTATATCCAAGTACCTGGTTTCCGTTCAGTAGTTGCTTTCCGACTTTTACATTACGGTATGCAGGATTGGAGATATAATTGGTACTGTTTAGATATCTTGCTTCTCCCTCGGTTAAGGTGATTTCAAGTCCCCCAAGCTCATCAATAATCTTTTCAAAGCTTTCGAAATTTACCAAAACACAGCCATTTAAGCGAATATCAAAGTTAATAGCAATGGTCTCATATAACAGATCCAAACCGCCCTTTTCATATGCGGAATTGAGCTTATTATCATTATAACCTGGGATCTGCACTAAGGTATCCCTCATTAAGGAGGTAAGCTTAACCTCTTTTGTATTGGTATTCAAGGTGGCGATTATAATTAAGTCCGTTCTACCTCTGTTACTTCCGGAACCGATCGCTTCCTCTCCCAATAGGAGGATATTATATACCCCTTCCTCCATTCTTCCATCTCCAGGATGATCCGGCCATACAATTTGACTAGCATCGATCTCTGGGGCGTCCGATTTTAAATCATCGTCATCAAGATGATCAATATCTGCTGCTGATACCGTACCTCGATCAAAATCCTTTGTCCAGGTATCCCAAATCATACCGCCTATATCAATTCCCATATTCATAAGCAATTGATTACCCGGTTTTGTTAATCCCAGAAATAAAGCAAAGAGTAGTAATGCAGCTAAAATGCCTCCCGGTATTTTAACCCACCCGGGAAGCCAGCCATGTTTCTTTTCAGTTACCTCGTTCGTTTGGCTATTTTCATGTTCTATATCTTCTAACTCTTGACAGATTTGTTGTGCAAGAGAAGCATTAATGTTTAATTGTTCTTCATCGATAATCTCTTCTTCGTCCGGACCTATGATTGGATTCGTCTCATCAATCATTGATGTTTCATGGCTTTCATACTCATTTTCCATGAGGTCTTCCATAGGATTCGACTCTAGTACGCTTGTGTCCTTATTATCCTCTGTTGCTATTTCCCAATCCTCTGTATTAGCTGTATCCATATCGCTTAAAACTTTATCAATATTCTCATAAAAGTTCTTGCTAAACTCTGGATCTAAATCAAAATCAAATTTTGAATCGTCCATATTTCTTTTCATCTCCTAATTCCACTTTCCAGTCATAGCTGTTTGCAATCTAATCATGTTAATTGTTCCTTTGATCACAAGTTCAAATCTCATTGCTTCACTTCGCCATGAAGGAGGGAACTTGTTTATCGCTTATCGTATTTATCACAACAAAGCTTTCGTAGATGTTTATTGTAATTCGCTAATGACCCGTTCTAAAAACTTGTATACACGAATGCTAGAAGAAATACTTAATTTTTCTTCGATCGTATGAATCCCCGACATATTCGGTCCAAGAGAAACAATATCAATGCCTGGCATTTTATCATAGATAATACCGCATTCCAATCCTGCGTGAATTGCTTGTACTACCATTTCCTTACCATAGAGCTCATGATATATCTTATTAAACTGGTCTCTCAGTTTTGAATCCTTTTTGTACTCCCATGCTGGATACTCGTTGCGTAAATGGTAATCGCCACCTAAAAAACTCACCATATAATTTAATTTGTCACTTATATAATGCTTATAACTATCCTTAGAACTACGAATAGAATTCATAAACTCTGCCTGATCCTCTTCGATTCGGAAAACACCAAGGTTCAAGGAACTTTCCACCAAGCCTTCAATATCTGCACTCATAACTTGTACACCATATGGCATATTCACAAGAAGGAAAAGTACCTTCTCAAATGAGATCATATCCAATACGGAATAGTCTCCATTACCAAGGTTCTCTGTCTCAAGCTTTAGATCAGGCTCACTGCTCGCCAATTCCTGACGATAAATTCCCATAATCTCAGTGATAATATCCTTAATTTCGTTCCATTCCTTCTCTAGGTCATCATCCTTTGTCGCAGTAATTAGTAACTCTGCCTCAGCTTCCCGTGGTATTACATTATCCTTAAAACCACCCATCATGGTGATTAGATCAAATCCCTTACGTTCTCTTAAATCAAAAAGGAGACGGCCAAGAAGCTTTGTTGCATTGGATCTGTTCTTATCAATTTCGGCACCGGAATGTCCTCCCTTTAATCCTCCAATACTTAGCTTCACCCTTTTTCCATTTTTGGTCACTCGATGAATCGGTAAAGTACTTGTAGCTGTAATGCCGCCTGCACAGCTAGCGAGAAGATAGCCTTCCTCCTCAGAATCCAGATTAATCATATAGCGTCCTTTCAGGGAGGAGGTATCAAGGGATTTTGCCCCGATCATTCCGACCTCTTCATCCGTCGTTATGATGGCTTCTAATCTTGGATGCTGTAGGGTATCATCTGCAAACATTGCCATGATATAGGCAACCGCGATCCCATTATCCGCACCCAAAGTAGTCCCATCCGCATGGATATAATCTCCATCCACAATCAGTTTAATTGGATCCTTAAGAAAATCATGGGTGTAGTCTTTTTTCTTCTCGCAAACCATGTCCATATGACCCTGAAGAATAATGGCTGGTCGGTCTTCATAGCCAGGGGTTGCTTCCTTAATCATAATCACATTATTTGCTTCATCCTGAGTATACTCCAAATTATGCTCTTTCGCAAATGCTACCAGATAATCACTAATTTCTCCTTCATTTCCCGATCCTCTCGGTATTTTGGAAATCTCCTCAAAATAATAAAATATCCCTTTGTAATCAACTTTCGCTAAATCACTATTCATAATAACACATACCTTTCCGAAATTATATTTATTCTATAACTGAAACTTTTGTAGTTATTACTCAGCTATAGTAATATAAAATAACGTAATAAACTTTATCGTATTCAAATCGACAGCAAAACAAAGAAACCTGAAAGTTAATTACTTGAACATTAGACGATCCTAATTCAATATCCGTTCAAGTAATTTTTTTACAATCTAATTCTTAAAACTATGGATTGGTGCAGGAATTCTGCCACCACGATTTATAAAAGCATCACAGCTAAATCGATTTACAGGCATGATAGGAGCATGGCCTAATAATCCTCCGAATTCAACCCGTTCTCCTATGGTTTTACCGATAACAGGTATGATACGAACTGCTGTCGTCTTCTGATTTATCATTCCGATTGCCATTTCATCAGCGATTATGCCGGATATGGTGGTTGCTTTCGTATCACCTGGTATTGCGATCATATCAAGCCCTACGGAACATACACAGGTCATGGCTTCCAATTTTTCAAGCGTTAATGCTCCAGCCTCCACGGCATTGATCATACCCTGATCCTCACTAACAGGGATAAAGGCACCGCTCAAGCCACCAACGTAGGAAGAAGCCATTACTCCGCCTTTTTTCACTTGATCATTTAATAAGGCTAGGGCTGCAGTAGTTCCAGGTGCTCCGGCATATTCCAAGCCGATCTCCTCCAGTATTTCAGCAACACTATCCCCGATCGCTGGTGTAGGAGCTAGGGATAAGTCAACAATTCCAAAGGGAATATTCATTAATTTAGAGGCTTCCTGGGCTACTAGCTGGCCAACGCGGGTAATCTTAAAGGCAGTCTTTTTAATGGTTTCACAAAGGGTTTCAAAATCCTCTCCACGAATTCCCTCCAATGCCTTCTTTACAACTCCTGGTCCGCTAACACCAACATTAATGACAGCATCCCCTTCGGTCACTCCATGAAAAGCACCTGCCATAAAGGGGTTATCATCCGGTGCATTGCAAAAGACCACTAATTTGGCACAACCGATCGAATCCCTATCCTTTGTTAGCTCTGCCGTCTCTAATATAATTTCTCCTAGAAGTTTTACTGCATTCATGTCAATTCCGGTTTTCGTAGATCCCACATTCACAGAGCTACATACCCTTACCGTCTGGCTTAGGGCTTGCGGAATTGACTTTATTAAAAGCTCATCCCCGGTAGTCATTGACTTTGAAACCAAAGCGGAATAGCCACCGATGAAGTTAACACCTACTGTATCTGCGGCCTTATCCAAGGTTTTCGCTATTGTTACATAATCCTCTGGGCTTTTACAAGCTGCAGCACCCACTAATGCAATCGGTGTTACAGAGATGCGTTTATTTACAATTGGAATACCGTACTCCCGCTGTATCTTATCACCAGTACTAACCAAATCCTTGGCTACCCTTGTAATTTTATCATAGATTTTTCGATTAAGCTCAGTAAGGTCCGGATCCACGCAATCCATGAGGCTGATGCCTAAAGTGATCGTTCTTACGTCCAGGTTTTCCTGCTGTATCATCTTGTTCGTTTCGATGACTTCGTGTAAATTTATCATTCTTACTGTCTCCTAACTATATTCTATGCATTTTATCGAAAATATCCTCGTGCTGTGCACGGATACGCACCCCGATTTCTAGGCCAATCTGTTCCAGTTCTTCCACGATTTGATCAAATTGCTTTAAGGAATTGGTAGCATCAACAATCATCATCATATTAAAGAAGTCCTGAACAATGGTCTGGGATATATCAAGGATGTTGATATTATTTTCTGCAAGATAGGTACAGACCCTTGCAATAATTCCTACCTTGTCCTTTCCTACTACTGTAATTACCGTCCTCTTCATAATCAATGCAAATAAGGACTCCTAACATTTCGTTAAGAGAACTATCTACTTCCTCCTTTTTATCATTTTATCTTATCCATGAAAACTTTATAACATATGATACCTTGCGCTTCCTTATACCATAACCATTTCAGAAATTTTTTCTCTATGAGCAACACTTAAATTTGCTTCCGTGAAATTATAACCCCTGTTGGCTAATTCGCAGCATACAGTTTCATATGCTAATTCTTCATAATTATTTTCTTTACTCAGATGGGCAAGAATGATATGTTTTAATTTATTGGTAATCAATCTGCTAATTAAATCTGCGCAGGTATCATTGGAAAGATGTCCACGATCTCCATGGATTCTCTGCTTTAAGTAATAGGGATATTTGCCCACCATTAACATATTGATATCATGATTTGCTTCTAACAAAAGCACATCCGACTGATCCAGCTTTGAAATAATATAATCATCGAACTTACCTAAATCCGTCGCTATACCAACCTTATGTCCATCCGCATGCATGGTATAACATACCGGATTGCTGGCATCATGGGATGTGGAAAATGGATCCACCGTAATATCATTGATTTTAAAAACTTCATCGGGCTTTATATAATGAAATAGACCTTCCGGGATCTGTCCAATACTCTTTATCTTTGTAATCGCCTGAGCGGTTTCATAGGTTGCATAGATCGGAATATGATACCTTCTTGCCATAACACCAAGCCCTGCTATATGATCCGAATGCTCATGGGTGATTAAAATTCCTTGAAGAGCATCCGGTAAAATATCGATCTCTTTCAGACCATTCTCTATCCTCTTTGCACTAATCCCGACATCAACCAGCAGATTCGTCTGGTTGCTACCAACATAGATGCAATTGCCACTACTGCCACTTGCTATACTGCATAGTTTCATTATAATCTTCCTTATCTCGCTTTTTATGCTACTGAGTATCCCTCATTTCACTCATTTTGTCAAGAATATTCCTATGATGACACTGGTCTAGTATGATGTTTTATGACACTGGTCTAGATGCAAGTAATTGATCCACCTGCTGCTCCAGAGATTTTAGATCTCCTACATTTTCTATCACTTTTGGAAACCTTTTTCTAAATTCCTCCGGTTTACTCTGAAATTCAAAGATCCGATCAATCTTTTGATCAGAATAATTCCGTTCCTTCTTTAGTCGCTCCCTTCTGATCTCCTCTGGCGTATACACATACCAGACCTCATCGCAGATATAGTCAAAACCGGCTTCAATCATTAGGGCGGTCTCAATAATAACATAGGGAACTTTCCCCTCTTTTCTTAAGGAGGATAATTCCTCCAGCACCTCTTTGAGAACCTGAGGATGGGTGAGCGCATTTAACTGCTTAAGCTTATCCTTGTCATGGAATACGATTTCCGCTAGCTTTTTACGATTAATGGAACCATCCTGCTCTAGGATCTCTTTTCCAAAATACTCAACCACTCCATGATAGCTAACTCCCCCAACCTCCATCTGTTCCTTTGCAATGCGGTCCGTATTCAAAAAATACGCTCCATACTTCTCCACTAGAATTTTCGCCACCAAGGACTTACCGCTTCCAATTCCTCCGGTAATTCCTATCACCTTCATATAAAGTATGTCCTCCTTTGTATTCATGAAATATCGATAATTCCATATTGGTAAGATCCAATAACTTTATATACAACATATACAAAGACTTCGCTCCGTAGCCTGTGTTCAAACAAGCTTGGCTCCGTGGTGTGTGGTCACACAAGCTTCACTCAGACTTGTATATGTTGTATATTTAATTTAATATTAGTTGTAATTATTTCGCTTCATACCAGTTGCTACCTTCTTTTACTTCTGCCTCCAAAGGTACGGAAAGATCCGCAGCATTTTGCATTTCCTCTAGTATGATTTGCCTTACCTCTTCCACCTCATCCTTATGGGTTTCTACAAGCAGTTCATCATGAACCTGCAGTAACAATCTGGAGCGCAACTGCCTCTCCTTTAACTGTTCATTTACACGGATCATAGCAATCTTAATTATATCAGCGGCAGTTCCCTGAATTGGGGAATTCATAGCCACCCTCTCACCGAAAGAACGTTGCATATAATTACTGGAGGTAAGTTCCGGTATCGGTCTTCTACGGCCAAACATTGTAGTCGAATAGCCCTTTTCCTTCGCATCCGATACCAGACCATCTAGGTAAGATTTAATCTTTGGATAGGTTTCAAAATATTTATCGATAAAATGTTCCGCTTCTTTTCTTGAAATGTTAAGATCCTGTCCTAAGCCAAATGAGCTGATACCATAGACAATCCCAAAGTTAACTGCCTTGGCATTACTTCTCTGTTCCGGGGTCACCTCATCGAACGGGGTATGGAATACCTCGGAAGCGGTTATTCGATGGATGTCCTTTGCTTCCTTATAAGCTTTAATTAGGCGTTCATCTCCGGACATATGAGCAAGAACTCGAAGCTCTATTTGAGAGTAATCTGCATCCAGAAACACAAAATCATCATTGGGGATAAACACCTTACGGATCTGCCTTCCCAGCTCCATACGGATCGGAATATTCTGAAGATTGGGATCCTTACTGCTAATTCGACCGGTGGCAGTAATCGTCTGTTGGAACTTTCCAT
Organism: Clostridiales bacterium; assembly: GCA_012519195.1. Lineage (GTDB taxonomy): Bacteria > Bacillota > Clostridia > Lachnospirales > Lachnospiraceae > Mobilitalea. The sequence goes on from JAAYQP010000040.1 coordinate 8,888, forward strand.
GAATTCTACCATCCTCCTGGATATAGACGGCCAAACCATCAGCATAGGTAGATTTTAATTTGGTTAGCTGGCGATACTCCAGAACCATATTAACCACCGGGTGTTCACTCCGAAGCTTTTCCAGGATATCTGCAGAAGTGGAATAGCCTGTCTTCGTTTTTTTAGCAAAAGGTAGCCTTAATTTTTCAAATAGAATTATCCCTAGCTGCTTGGGCGAATTAATGTTAAATGTTTCACCGACTAATTCATAAATATTTTTTTCAAGTTCTGCAATTCCAATGGAGAGCTTGTCTCCGTATTCCTGAAGTGCCTCTTTATTGACTCGTATTCCCCTTGCTTCCATATCATACAGGGTATAGACAAGGGGCATTTCGACCTCTTTGAACAGGGAATACATCTGCGATTGCTCCAAAAGCTCAGTCAATTTAACCACTGCCTGATATGCAACATAGGCATGATAACAAGCATAGGATAGAAATGCCTGCTCATTCTCCTTCATAACATCGGTTAATGAGCTTTTGCCAAACAAATCTGCCCTAGAAGGCAGGGTCATATTCAGATAATCTCTTGCTATATCATCATAATAATAGGTATCGGTCAGCGGATTTAATAAATATGCTGCAATTGCACAGTCGAAGACAGCATCCTTTGATGAGAGAGGAAGAAATGGTAATTGTGATTTCAAGCCAATCACAGACAGGAGATCACCATTCTTAGCTATACTAGTAAGCTTACTGCTTAGGTAATCTACCGTAATCTCTTCCGTGCATAGGATCAGAGAAACCTTCTCTTCAGAGTCTCCAATCGACACACCGAGTACCCTATCCTTCTCTATAATCAAATGCGCTCCCACCGTTTTTCCACTACCAGTATATTTCTCAAACAACCGATCCGCCTCTTCTAGCGTGCTGATCTTGTGGAAGCTTTCCTCAATTCCAGTGGTATGGGATACCTCTTCTGTTTGGAAGCGTTGGAGTAGATTTTTAAACTCCAGTTTCTTAAACCAGAGATAGACCTCTTCATTATATAGATTCTTAAGCTTAGCATCCTCAATATTAATATCCAGCTCACAATCTGTGCAGATCGTAGCTAAGGTTTTCGACAGCAGAGCAATCTCTTTGTTCTCTTTCAGGGACTTTGTAACCTTTCCTGCAGACATCTCATCAATATGCTTATAGATATTCTCAATGGAATGATATTCTTTAATCAGCTTTGTAGCTGTTTTCTCACCAACACCGGGTACACCAGGAATATTATCGGAGGGGTCTCCCATAAGTCCTTTTAGATCAATGAATTCCTTTGGAGTAACCTGATACTTTTCTTCCACATCCTTAGCCAAGTAATCCTCGATCTCTGTACCAGTCCGCTTGGTCTTTGGAATTCGGATCTTGATATGATCACTGGCAAGCTGTAGTAAATCCCTGTCACCAGAAACCAAGGATACCTTGAGCCCTGCTTTCTCTGCCTTTGTAGCCAAGGTACCAAGAATATCATCCGCTTCATAGCCTGGTTTTTCCAAAATGGCAACTTCCATAGCCTTAAGAACTTCCTTCATGACTGGTACCTGTTCCCTTAATTCCTCCGGCATCCCTTTTCTTGTTCCTTTATATTCCGTAAACATCTCATGGCGAAAGGTAGGATGGTGGGTATCAAAGGCTACTGCAAGATAATCCGGTTTCTCTTCCTCCAATATCTTAAATAGAATATTAATAAATCCAAGGATTGCATTGGTATGTTCTCCTTTGGATGTAGTCAAATCAGGCAATCCATAGAAGGCCCGATTTAAGATACTATGTCCATCAATTAAAACTAACTTCTTATCCATATCTATTTTCTTCCTTTCCTATCCTATCATGGATCAATCCTATCATAGATCCAATTTCTATCGCTATCGCTGATCCGACGTCTTTCTCATATAGTTTTGCAGAGATACTTCAATCGGCTCCTTTCGATATCTTCGATATTGATAACGAAGCTGATAGTTACTCTCTGTTACAATTATTCTTGGTTCTAACTTGCTACCACTATATCTCCAGTTCATTACAAAGGCCATCATAAGTATAATAAGGACTAACATGCCCTTTTTTCTGTAGTATGTAAATTTAGTCTGGATAATTTTCTCCTGTTCCCGTTCCAATTTCGTTGAAAGCTCCATACTAAAATCGTCATATAGGATCTTGTCCTCGTCTAATTGCTTCATTGCAGTCAAAAGAGCATAGTAAACCTCCAGCTCTTCTCTACATTCAGGACATGAATTCACATGATCAATAAACTCTTCTGTTTGATTCAGAGTCAATTCGTCATTAATAAATGGCGTAATTAATCTCTGGGTTTCCATACAAGTCATTAATGTACCAACCCTTTCCTAGATCGCTAGGTCATCAAGAAACTCTTTATAATGAAACTCTAACTAATAATCTAGCCCAACGTTGTTATTCTATTATATACTAATCATCCATGAATTGGCTACTTTTATATTTTTCTTTATTTTATCACGAAAAATACTTGAAATAAAATTATACTTATGTTAAAATAAATTTCGTCGCTTAGCGGATGTGGCGGAATGGCAGACGCAGCAGACTCAAAATCTGCCGAGCTTAACACTCGTGAGGGTTCGAGTCCCTCTATCCGCAGTATCGTAGTGTTCCTGGAAACCTGATTTAGGTATCCAGGAATTTTTTTATTGTATGGGATACATAAAGGATATGCTCCATGTCAGCGAGACAGAGAGCATATCCTTAGTAACCTTAAGGGTTTCCTTTATTAATCGAGATTTTTTATACTCTTATCATAATAGATAAAACCTACGACACAGATTAAGAGGCAAAATATCAGAAAGAAGGTAACATATACTGGATTTGATAGATATCCGCCGATAAGGATAATCGACGATCCTAATATCCCAAGTATGGGGCTAAGGATACCCTTGAATTTACTTCTAATAATACCCTCTTTTTTCATCTTGAGTACCTTAATGTATAGAATAATATAGCTGACGTAGCTGAATACAATCGCAATTTCACTAACATCCCCACCGATTAAGAGGTTATTCTTCTGTGTTATATAATGGACAAGAAGCCAAAAGATCGAAATGATATAGGAGATTAAGCAAGACCAGGGGGATAGTTTTATTTTAGGATGGATTCTTGTAATTTTATCAGCTTTCGGAAGCATCTTTTTACTAGCAAGTGCCTGAGGCATGCGAAGATGTCCCAATACAATTCCGTTAAGAACACCGGTTATGGCAATGGTAATAAAGATAAGAATTACTTTTGATCCATATTTACCTAAAAACATTTCTCCTACCTTGTTAACCGCACCATCTCCTGTTGACATTATATACTCAGGACCAAGCAATTTATTTAATCCCAAGAAATATAGCAGATATACACTTAGAACAATGATAGGTCCAATAATCAATGCAATGGTCATGTTTTTCTTAGGATTTTTAATTTCATTGGTAATGCTGGTGGCAACCGTCCATCCATCAAAGGAATAGGCAACCGGTGCTAATGCAGCAAGCCAGCCCATACCGATCGAACTTTTAGAAAGGCTTTCTACCCCTTCTGATAGGCTTGGATTGGGCACACTCCAGAAAATGCTGATCAGGGCTATTGCAATGAGTGGTATTAATTTTATTGCTGTGGATAGATTCTGAATATAGCCTCCAAGGGTAACCGATAAGATATTTATAATATAGAATACGGTCATATAGGCAAAGCCTATCCATATTTGCCTCTCAAGAGTACTTTCTAATCCAAGCAACTGACAGGTATAGATTCCCGCCACCCAAGAGATCACCACGGTAATGGTCGGGTAATACACAAAAGTTTGAAACCAACCAAATCCGCTGGCTGCTTTCTTTGAAATAAAATCTTCATAATAGCCTACTATCCCACCATTTTTCTTTGTTCGCATCGAAAGCTCCGTGAGTGTAAGGCTTCCAAAGATAATCCCAAATGCTCCGATACAGAATACCAGAACGCCAAGCCAGATATTTCCGTCTGTATAATTTAATACGTCATCTGCCTTAAAATAGATACCGGATCCAATAACGATCCCGATAATCATTGTAATAGCAGTGGATAAACCATAATGGGTCTCTTGTTTATGATCATCCCTTATATCTTGTTTCCTTGTATCCTTACTTTTTCTAAATTTATTGTTTCTGTCCTTCATCTTATCTTTACTCATTCTGTCTTTATCCCATCCATTCATGTTAATTTCTATTTTTTTATTGATACACCTAAAACACAAAACCATATAAGGAAACGTTTTTTTATCAAATGTAATATCTATAATTATTCGCTTTACTTAGACAAATTAGGACTGTCCCTACTACCAGGGACAGTCCTAAAATTCATGACAAGATGAATTGGCAAGCCAATTTATCTTGTAGGCTGTTTAAAAATACTTTTTACTACCCCATAGATTACTCTTTTTCAGATCCACATATTCATTATATGCCCGTTCCAGAATCTGTTTTTCATTCGTGAACTTAAGCATATGATATGCTTCATGAAACTTGTAGTAACCGGAGTCCATAAAATATTCTTCTCGTTGTGGTTTACTGTAATAGCTATCAGACATCATTA
>JAAYQP010000304.1 GCA_012519195.1 Clostridiales bacterium
TCAAATGGTTTGTCATTACCATATACCATGGACGGCTTGGGCATTCTAATATAGTTATAACGGTATAAATCGGTAACATATACTAATCGGTTACAATGGGCAATATTTTTCTCAAGTGCATGAAAGCCACAATAGATCAGGATATCATCATACTCTTTCTTCATATTTTCCTTAAAATCAATGGTTGCAAAATCAACCTGCCGATATGTGATAATTTCTTTATCGCAATTTAAACCTTTTGGCTGCGGAATGGAGTGTCGGATTGACATAGTTTCAGAGTGATCTAGGATTAATACTCTTTTCCCAAGCTTTGTGAGTATTCTAGATAGATAAATGATATTGTCAAAATTATCTATGCCAATAAAAGCAACCACATTATTCGCCATATTCTACATCCCCTTCCATAGCTTTTTCCTCCTGTGCATAGAATAGATAATCTTGTGATTTACCTTCTGTCTGCTTAGGTTGCGGATTCGGATGGATGTCCCAGTTAATCTCAGATACGTCCAACTCCATACTGGCTGCTAGACGGTTTTCCAGAGCCTTTCTTACATTCCTATTAAGTTCCTGAGAGCATCGCTCTAAGATATTGGGATCACTCTCTAGCAAGGATAGAATGGATAGGCTAGGGACATAGTTTACTTGAGAAGCCTTTTGAATACTAGGCTCAATATACTTGGTAACATAAAGTTTCGATCCAGGATATAAACCTGCATCAACAATTGCGGCTGACATCCTTAATAGCTCTTCTTCATCCAGCCAGAAGAAACAGGTTAAAGTATCCATCGTTAGTCCCTTTATAGCCTTTTTACTTAGTACCAAATAGCTTTCACCATTCGGATAGGCGATCCGCACATCCACCGTATCATTATTCATAATATTGCTACTGATTTGTATCACATCATATTCAATCTCCCTTAGTTCTGATGAAATTTGGTTCTCCGTCAGCATACTACGAATGATCTGCGTTCCTGCTGGAATATCTACCAGAGCAACCATTTCTAACTCCCCTTTGGTAGCATAGCTTTCAACAGGCTGAGAGGCATAGACGATTCTTTCCTCAATATTCTCATCCGTAATGTATTCGCCCGCCATGATATCTGCGGTAGCAACGAATACCTTACGCCTGTTCATTTCCATTTCCTGATGGGCCTCCTGAAGTTTTGCCTCATATTCCTCTTTAATCTGCCCTGTTATGATGATGGAAGTAAATATTGCTGCTCCTCCGATTACAACAATGCAGATCAAGGCAACAATCAAATATTGCTTCGTTGATCGTTTTAATTTTTTTCTTATTACCATAGAGCACCTCTAATCTTGACTTTAATAATTAAGAAGCATAATAGGAGAAGAAGTGCGATCACAAGCAAGTAAATAACTTTGATCTTCTCCTTCCATTTTCCTGATCTCTTAATAATAGGATATATCCTTATTTTTAATCTTGTAGGTTCTTTCCTTCCATTGAGATAGAGTAGTACTTGATAGAGGATAATACTTTCGAATAATAATATTAAAAATCGTAGTAAGGTCAGCCAAATCATTATCCTAATTTCTCACTTTGAGCTACCTTTCTTAGCTCTACTTTTTTCATGATCTGATAAGCAGCTTTCTTAACTGCCTGAATAAAAAAATAGTTGGGATTGTCCTGTTTACACAAATAATTACTGATCATAAATTCAACTAAACTACCGCAGTTATAAGCGCTCCAAAAAGATTCATTATATGGAATGGGTAGAAGCTCTTCAGGAGATAGACGATACATTTTCGCAATCTTTCTTATACTAAAGATAGATCGGCTGGAATATTTACTTACAAGAATGATTGCTTTCGATAATAGGGAATTATAATTAAGGAAGAAATCCTCTAGAACTTTTGGATCTTGACATAGATTTATTACAATGAGATCTGCCTCTTCAAGAATTGTTTTTGAACTAAGACTATTGCAGCATGCAGTATCAATGAAACTGATTTCCGCAAAATGATTGATGAGTTGGAATATTAGATCAATACTATGATTAAATTCATAATCAAAGAGTTCACTAGGAATCACCTGACCCTGCGGGAGATAGTATAAATGATTATGGATAACCTCTTGAATATATTGCTCTAGTAAAGATTGATTATAGTTTCCTCGATAGATATTTCTTATGAAACCTTCACTTCCACCTCCCTCATAGTAATTCGCTCCGGCTTCGCAAAGAATGTTAGTCCGAGGCATCCCCAGAAAAGCACAACCGAGATTGTTTAAGGAGTGATGATTTTCTAGGGTTATAATTTTCCATGGAAATCGCATTACGCTAGCTATGCTTATCGCTGCTAAATTTGAAGTAACTCCGCAATTTCTAGCATTACTCCAGAATACTATTTTCAATTTAGAATACCCCCTTCTTGCTATTTACATAGTGGAAATTTGATGACGGGCAAGATAAAAGAAGTCTGATACTTCTTTATGCCTACTGATTCATTAATAGAATTGATATTACTAGAAAGTCTTAGGAAAACTAATAAGATGTGTATATCATACAACATAATACATAATTTGTAAATATTCGAGAGAAAAACAAAATATACGATAATTTTCTTAATATTTGTATAATTCTACCAATGAATTTTATCATAATATTTCTGTCTTTAAATTATTAATTTTTTAGATAAATTAAGGTCGGTCTATATTTTTGTATATATATAA
>JAAYQP010000305.1 GCA_012519195.1 Clostridiales bacterium
CCCCCCTATTATATAATCGAATAAACCATTTGTAAATTTCTTATTTCTGTCATAAGAAAGAGTTTCGCTTGCGAATCTCTCGTGCCGAGCGCGTTCTTCGTAGGCAGATAACAGATTTTACTTAACTGGTTAATTAACCTAAGGCTACGTCAAGAAGCATCATAACTGCAAATCCAATCATGGCACCAACGGTACCTACATTGGAATGTTGCTTTTCCTGCTGAGCCTCCGGTATTAATTCCTCTACAACAACATAGATCATTGCTCCGGCAGCAAAGGACAGGGCATAGGGCAGTATTGGTTTCATAAAGACTACAGCTGCTGCCCCGATTACTCCAGCAATCGGTTCAACAACGCCAGACGCCTGGCCATAAACAAAGCTCTTCCACCTGGATAACCCTTCTCTTCTTAAGGGAACCGATACCGCTGCTCCTTCCGGAAAGTTCTGTAGGCCGATGCCAATCGCCAAGGTAGCTGCTCCCGCAAGGGTAGCAGTGGGAATACCCGCTGAAATTGCTCCAAATGCAACACCGACAGCAAGACCTTCCGGGATATTATGAAGAGTAATTGCTAGGACTAGTAAGACACTTCTTTTCCAACCGGTTTTAACACCCTCAGCCTCTGGTGCACCTAAATGAAGGTGAGGCATAACCGAATCTACCAACCAAAGAAAACCACCACCGGCCAAGAAACCGACAACTGCTGGAACCCAAGGCAACATTCCTGCCTCTTCTGCCATCTCAATTGCCGGTGCAAGAAGGGACCAAAAGCTTGCTGCAATCATTACTCCTGCTGCGAAACCTAACATCCCATTAAGCACCTGCTTATTAATCGTTTTGAATATAAATACCGTAGCAGACCCCAGAGCTGTTACAAACCAGGTAAAAAGAGTAGCCAGTAAAGCCTGGACAATGGGATTAAGCTCTATAAACCAATTCATTTATATACCTCCTAGCTTACTATATTTGAAATTTTACAAGTTAATCCAATACAAAATAGTGTATACTATTATAACAAATACTGGCATGAAAAAAAATAGCAAAATAATAGTTTAATAATTAACTAGGTGATTGTCTTGGCACTATTTTTTATTTATGATAAGATTATATAGTTAGGTTTCATTCAATTATACAAGCAGAAAAGGAAGATAAGCGTTGAAAAATGATTTTACAAAGGGTAGCATAGTAAAAAATATATTAAATTTAGCGATCCCAATGACCCTGGCGCAACTGGTAAACGTACTATATAACGTTGTTGATCGAATCTATATCGGGTTAATGCCAGAAAACTCTACTTTAGCCATGACCGGGATCGGTTTAACATTACCTATTATAACAATAATTATTGCTTTTACTAATCTTTTGGGTATGGGGGGAGCTCCCCTTAGCGCCATTGCCCGAGGCAAGGGAGATGATGAGGAAGCCGAGGCTATTATGGGCAATTCCTTTCTTTTATTAGTCATCTTTAGCTTTTTATTAACTGTCCTTGGACTCATCTTTAAGGAACCTATACTTTATCTCTTTGGAGCAAGTGAAGAAACCTTTCCTTTTGCCAATAATTATATTACTATATATCTTTCAGGAAATCTATTTGTTATGATTGGCCTTGGTATGAATAGCTTTATTAATGCCCAAGGATTTGGAAAAACGGGTATGATAACCGTAGTATTGGGCGCCTTGACAAATATAATCTTAGATCCTATCTTTATTTTTACTTTTGATATGGGTGTTAAAGGTGCTGCCTTAGCCACGATTATTTCCCAATTTATATCTGCTGTTTGGATCCTATTATTTTTAACTGGGAAAAAAACAATACTTAGATTAAGAAGCAGTAAATTAAGATTAAAGAAGAGTCGTGTGAAAAAGATCGTTCTGTTGGGATTATCCGGCTTTGTAATGGCCATTACCAACAGTACCGTACAGATTATGTGTAACGCCAGCCTACAATTTTATGGGGGAGATCTCTACGTTGGAATTATGACCGTACTTAATTCCATTCGGGAAGTCATATTTATGCCGGTAAGCGGGTTAACCAATGCCACTCAACCGGTCATTGGATATAACTACGGAGCTCGTGCCTATAACAGGGTTCGATCCGCCATCAAATTCATGTCAATCGTCTGTATTGCTTACACCGTTATAGCATGGGGAATCCTTCACTCCTTTCCTTCCTTTTTCATAAAAATATTTAATAAAAACCCTGAACTTATTAGTAAAGGGCTTCCTGCCTTAAGAATTTACTTTTTCGGATTTTTCATGATGTCACTACAATTTGCAGGACAAACCACCTTTGTTGCCCTTGGAAAATCCAGATTTGCTATTTTCTTTTCCTTGCTTAGAAAAGCCATCATCGTTGTTCCTCTTACCCTAATTTTACCAAAACTCTTTGGTTTAGGCACCGATGGGGTATTTTTGGCTGAACCAATTTCCAACTTTATTGGTGGTTCTGCCTGCTTTATCACCATGATGGTAACCATATGGCCACAACTAAAGGAA
>JAAYQP010000306.1 GCA_012519195.1 Clostridiales bacterium
TACGTTGAATCAACCGGAAAGGATTATCACTCAATCAAAGTAACAAAGGCAAAAACAGATTGGAAAGAATGGATAAAAACAATAGGTGTTTTGCTTAATGATACTTCGCCATATAAGATTTTATTTAGAAATGAGCAGTACGAAATTAAAGTAATTGAAAATAATGGAGATATAGAAGTTCAATATGCGACTTCATTACCAAAACAAAACCCATTATTCATAAAACTTCTGAAGAATGTTTTTAGAAAAACTGCTTGTTGTGTGCGATGTAGAGAATGTGAAGCGGATTGTCACAATGGTTGCATTACAATGAAAGACGGAATATTTAAGATAAGTGATAGCTGTGTTCATTGTTCACAATGCCACAAAGTAGATAAAGGATGTTTAGTATATAAATCATTAGAGATGCCAAAAGGAGGACTTAAAATGTCTGCAACAAAAAGTTTAAACTGTTATTCACATCACGCTCCGAAAATGGAGTGGTTCACTCAGTATTTTAACTATAAGAATGAATTTGACGAAAGACACTCTCTCGGTTCACAAATGTATAGTTTCTTCAAAAGATTTTTAAGAGATGCTGAACTTTTAGATGAAACCGGATTTAGTAAGACAGCACAGATTATTGATGAAATGATTGGTCTTGATTCAGATTCAGCGTGGGCAATTATGCTGACTAACCTTGCATATACGCCACAAATCAATTGGTTAATTAAGAGAATGAATATGAACGAAACTTATGGAAAAGATTATACGATTTCATTATTAGTTTCGGATGGAGCAAAGGAAAGCTGGGTTAAAGATATTTGGAGTTCTTTTGCAAGATTAGTAGAATTGCCATTTAATCAGGTTGGTTTTGGTTTTGCAACAAAAGAGAAAAACAAATTAGCTTCTATCACACGTACGCCTTGGCAGAATCCAGACCCAAAAGTAATACTGTATAGCCTTTATAAATTTGCAGAGAATTGTGGGGATTATTATCAGTTTACACTTTCTCGTTTGTTAAATCACGATATTGATAGTGATGGTGTAAGTCCTACAGAAATTTTTGGTCTTGACCGTGAACAGATGGAGCGAATTTTGAATGGTCTTTCTGTAAATTATCCTGATTTTATTACTGCTTCATTTACTTTGGATTTAGATAATATTACTTTACGAAACGATAAAACATCAAAAGATGTTCTCGAATTATTCTAAGGAGGAAAAGGTATGCCACTTGATATTTACCGTCATTATTTTGACATTGACCCTGACTATTTTCCGGCTGTTAATGAAGCTGTCATAAACAACAATCCGGATATGTGGAAAAAATACTTTCCTCACGCTACATTCATTAAACTCGTGAAAGATACTGTAAGTGTACTTCGTAAAGAACAGAAGCGTTCTATTTGGGTAGAAGGTGCATATGGTACGGGTAAATCACACGCAGTTTTAACTTTGAAAAAATTACTTGATGCTACTGAAGATGAAACAAGAGATTATTTTCAGAAGTTTCAAATGGATAATGACCTTTTTAATAAGTTACAAGGTGCAAAAAATAGTGGGCAGATATTAACTGTACATCGCTATGGTTCATCTTCGATTCGTGGCGACCATAACCTTGTTTTTGCTATTCAGGAAAGTATTGAAAAAGCATTAAAAGAAAAAGGCATTGATAATAAAGGAAATAGCGCCCTGAAGGGAGCTATTTCTAAATGGCTTTCTGATACTGCAAACAAGAGTTATTTTAATTCTCTTGTCACTGGCGAATATGCGAGTTTGTTTGGTGGAGATAACGCTGATAATATTGTAGAAAAACTTAACTCTCTTTCTGGTGATGCCTTGATTGCTTTGATGGATAAGATTTTTAAGGTTGCCGATGAAAGACAGATTAAAGTTTTATCTTTGGATACAACGGGTCTTGCTAATTGGATTAAAGAAATTATCAAAGCAAACAATCTTAAAGCCATCGTGTTTATTTGGGATGAGTTTACAGAGTTCTTCAACAATAACACAAGAAGCCTGACCGGATTTCAAGAGATTGCAGAAATAAGTGAAACAGACCCATTCTATATGATAATCGTTACTCATAAGAGTGCCGGTTTGTTTGATGATGCAGACAAAGATAAGTCGAAAATTTTAGACCGTTTTGTTAAGCCTACTTGTATTATTGAACTTCCTGAAAATATGGCATTCCAGCTTATGGGTGCTGCTATGGAAAAGAATAGTGATGAAGCAGTTCTTGAAGATTGGGAAATGACAGTTGAGGACCTTTATGACAGAACTCACGATTCGAGAAAGATTGTTAAGAGTAGTGCGAATATTTCTGATAAGGAATTAAAAGATATATTACCTATTCACCCTTATACTGCATTACTATTGAAACACATATCCTCTGCTTTTGATTCGAATCAAAGAAGTATGTTCGATTTCATTAAAAATGACAGAGGAGATGAAATCAAAGGTTTCCAATGGTTTATTGATAACTATGGACCAGATGACGATAATCCGTTGCTGACAATAGATATGTTATGGGAATTTTTCTACGACAAAGGCAAAGAATATCTTTCACACGATATACGTTCTATTTTGGATTGTTACTCTCGTGCAGCAACAAAACAACTTGATAATAACGAAAAGCGTGTGTTAAAGACAGTTCTCTTATTGCAGGCTATTTCTCAAAAAGTTGGAGATTCTGTTGAACTCTTTATTCCTAACGAAAAGAATATCAACAATGCCTTTGAAGGTTCCGATATGGATGGTGGAGCTGCCGGACGTTGCACAGAAAAACTTGTCAGAGATGAAGTGCTTTATAAAAAACCTCTCGGTGGTGGCAAATTCCAATATTCTGCATTGGTTAATGTAGGAGATATGGCTGCTATTGACAAGTTTAAAGAAGAAGTAAAGAGAAAAACAACATCTTCTCTTATTAACGAAGGACAGCTGCCTGAAGCTGTAAGTCTTGGTGGTGCATTAAAACTTCGTTATGAAATGAGATATGTGTCTTCGTCTGATTTTGATTCAACGATTAAGTTGTTGCGAAATCAGGAAAGCAGTTTTGCTAACAAAATTGTGGCAGTTGTATGTTTTGCAAAAGACGATAGCGAAAGTGTTGTTGTTGGCAAAAAGATAAGAGATGCATTACAAGACGGTACATATAATATGACATTTATTGATGCATCTACTACTCCTCTTGGAAAAGATGGCTACGAACAGTATTGTGATAATATGGCTCAGTCTATGTATTATCAGGGCAAAGACAATAATCAGGCTCGTCAGTTTGAAACAAATGCCAAAGATGCACTTAAAAAGTGGAAAAATAGAATAGCGAGTGGAGAGTTTATCGTTTATACGGCTGACCAAAAAGACGGGAAAAGAGCAACAACACTTGAAATGCTGTATTCTGAACTTTTTGATATTGATAAGAAGTAGTATAGAAATTGTTTAGAGGGCGAGTACACCGTTACGGA
>JAAYQP010000041.1 GCA_012519195.1 Clostridiales bacterium
AGTTTTTTCGTTTACAAAACCTGCATTCTGATTTCAAAAGCTGCGTCTCGTTTACAAATATTTAGTTGTCGGTTACGAATGTTGCATCTCACTTTACAAAGTGGCATTTCATTTTACTATTAAGTATAATTAGATAAAAATTGTTAATTTTTCCTTAAAAACAAGGAATAATGTTGACAAATGTATTAAAATGGAATATATTAACAATATATGTTAAAAGGAGGGACAAGTCATGGTTTTAGGCTATCAGGAATCCTACGATGAAACAGAGGATATGGTGTGTCCATTTCGTTCCTACATCGAAAGTGTATCGGATTGCGGATACTATTATTTATCTCCTGAAATATGTAAGGATATCATCATAGTATCAGGTGCAAGTGGAGATTGCGCATCGAATGCAATCAAAAAAATGCGTAATAATATACATCAGATTAGGAATCTAATGGAACATGCGATACCAGCTTTACGTTTTATTGATCGTAATATTATCAGCTATTATGGAAGTGAATTGGCGGAATGTCTAGTTATGGCAGCTGGAGTTGGGAAAGGCATAGATATTACGGTTGGATATCCGAAAGTTCTAATTTTTAAGGTGAGTTAAGTTAATAAGATGTAATTATTTGTCGTTCTTCCAAATCATTGGTCGTAAAAACAATAATTACCATCATAAATTTTCATCTCCTGTAAACAATATGATTACAGGCAATACAAATCAGAATCACGCGCGGGGATAATATTTATTCTATTAGAACCGCTGAACCTACAACTCGATGATTTTGCATTTTGTTGCTTTGATACTAACTAAGACGGAGGTGAATCAATAATGGCTAATAACAATAATAGTGGATCTAACAGAGTAGAAGTTCCTCAAGCAAGAGAGGCACTTAACCGTTTCAAAATGGAAGTAGCAAATGAATTAGGAGTTCCGTTAAAGCAGGGTTACAATGGTGACCTTACAAGTAGACAGAACGGTTCCGTTGGCGGTGAAATGGTAAGACGTATGATTAGAAGACAGGAAGAGCAAATGTCTGGACAATCTGGCCAACAGTAGTAAATAAGATGAATTAAGGAAACATCACCGGCTTAAACCGGTGGTGTTTTTATATGCCTATGATTCTAAATTTAACCTTTTCAAATGATATTTTATTGTGTTAGAATAGTTACAATATGTTAATATTGATACAATAGGAATCTATTGTGTAAAAAAATGCACTCATGATATAAATGGATCAGGGCATATAATTTTATATATTTAGGAAAGGAAACTAGTACTATGGGTAAATATTTTGGAACGGATGGATTTCGTGGTGAAGCAAATGTAGATTTAACGGTTATGCATGCTTACAAAGTAGGTAGATTTCTTGGATATTATTATGGCAAGGAACATAAAGCAAAAGTTGTAATTGGGAAGGATACAAGAAGATCCAGTTATATGTTTGAGTATTCCTTAGTAGCAGGGCTCACAGCCAGTGGGGCGGATGTTTACCTGCTTCATGTTACGTCTACACCAAGCGTATCTTATGTAGTTAGAACGGAAGGCTTTGATTGTGGTATTATGATTTCAGCCAGCCACAATCCATATTATGACAATGGTATTAAGATAATCAATGGTAACGGTTATAAACTAGAAGCAGAAGTGGAAGAATTAATAGAAGCGTACATAGACAGTGAAGTTGATACGATACCATTTGCAGTTAGAGAAAATATTGGAAGAACGGTTGATTATGCTATTGGAAGAAACCGCTATATTGGCTACTTAATCTCTTTGGCTACAAGATCCTTTAAAGATATGAAGGTGGGTCTGGATCTGGCAAATGGTTCTGCAACCTCAATTGCGAAAGGAGTTTTTGATGCTCTTGGTGCAAAGACCTATGTAATCAATAGTGAGCCGGATGGAACCAACATTAATAGGGACTGTGGCTCTACCCATATTGAAGTATTACAGAAGTATGTTGTTGAAAATCAATTGGATGTTGGATTTGCTTACGACGGAGACGCAGATCGTTGTTTGGCAGTCGATGATATGGGCAATATTATAGATGGAGATATTATTCTTTATGTTTGCGGTGTTTATTTAAAGGAACGCAATGACTTGGCTAATAATACGATTGTAACTACGATTATGTCAAATATGGGGCTTTATGAGGCTCTAGACAAAAAAGGCATAAAATATGAAAAAACAGCAGTTGGTGATAAATATGTTTTTGAGAATATGATGACATATGGCCATTCCATTGGAGGAGAGCAATCAGGTCACATTATTTTTAGCAAACATGCAACGACTGGGGATGGAATTTTAACATCTTTAAAAATTATGGAAGTTATGCTGGAGAGTAAGGCCAAGCTGTCACAGCTTCATAAAGAACTTATAATATTTCCTCAAGTATTAATTAATGTTAAGGTGAAAAATAAGCAGGCCGTTCAGGATGATCCAGCAGTATCTGAGATGGTTCATTTGGTAGAAAAAGAATTAGGTAAGACAGGAAGAATCCTAGTCCGCCAGAGTGGAACAGAGCCGGTTATTCGTGTCATGGTTGAAGCCAAGACGGAGGAAATCTGCAAACGGGAAGCGCATAGGGTGATTGATGTTATGAAAGAACGGGGTCATGTAATCTAGATTCAAGCAAATATGACAAAGTATACTGAAATATCGAATTATTTGTATATCATATTAAAAAAATAAAAACTGGTATTTACATATTTCGTATGATATAATATACTAATGTCAAATTGCCTATAAAGTAGACAAAATGTACTTTTACGATAGATCGTATAGAAATGAACAAAAATGGCAAATAGTAAAGTACATAATATAAGGAGGAAAATAAATAATGAGTTTACAAGTTGAAAAGTTAGAAAAGAATATGGCAAAGCTTACAATAGAGGCTTCCGCTGAGGAATTTGAAAAGGCTCTTCAAAAGGCATATCTTAAAAATAAGAATAAAATTAATATTCAGGGCTTTCGTAAAGGCAAAGCACCTCGTGCGATTATTGAAAAAATGTACGGCCCTAGTATTTTCTATGAGGATGCAGCGAATGAAATAATTCCTGAATCTTATGAGAAGGCAGCGAATGAGAGCGGACTTGATATTGTATCCAGACCTGAGATTGATGTAGTTCAGATTGAAAAAGGGAAGCCTTTTATCTTTACAGCACAAGTAGCAGTAAAACCTGAGGTAACTTTAGGAGAATATAAAGGGATCGAAGTAGAGAAGAAAGAAATCGAAGTTACTGAAGAAGAGATTATGGATAAAATGAATAAAGAAAGGGAGCAGAATGCAAGAATGATTACTGTGGATGATAGAGCGGTACAGGATGGCGATATCACAGTAATCGACTTTGAAGGCTTTGTTGATGGTGAGGCTTTTGAAGGTGGCAAGGGTGAAAACTATAGCCTAACAATTGGATCCCATTCCTTTATTGATAATTTTGAAGAGCAGTTAATTGGTAAATCCATCGGTGAAGAAGTTGAAGTAAATGTAACCTTCCCTGAGGAGTACCATGCAAAAGAACTGGCAGGTAAGCCAGCACTCTTTAAGGTAACAGTAAAAGAGATCAAAGTGAAGGAACTTCCAGAATTGGATGATGATTTTGCACAGGATGTTTCTGAATTTGATACTCTTGATGAATATAAGGAGAGCATCAATAACACGATAAAGGAAAGCAAAGAAAAAGAAGCTAAGATAGCGAAGGAAAATGAAGTTGTTGATAAGATCATTGAAAATGCAACAATGGACATTCCAGAACCTATGATTGATTTTCAAGTTAATCAGATGGCTGATGAGTTTGCTCAGAGACTACAGAGTCAAGGATTATCTGTTCAGCAGTACTTCCAATTTACTGGCATGGATGTAAATAAATTCTTAGAAAGCTTAAAACCTCAGGCAGTAAAGAGAATTCAAACCAGACTTGTCCTAGAAGCAGTAGCAAAGGCTGAAAATATTACTGCTTCCGATGAAGATCTGGAGAAAGAATTAAATGAAATGGCATCCATCTACCAGATGGAAGTAGAGAAGTTAAAGGAAGTAATTGGCGATAAAGAAAAAGAACAGATGAAACAAGACATTGCTGTTCAGAAAGCAGTAGATTTTGTTACTGAACAAGCAAAGGAAGTTGCTAAGAAAGAAGATTAAAAAAGAAGAGGGTAAGAGGTTAAGTAGTTTAAGAACGTTTCATATCCAAGATAAGGAGGAATTAAATATGAGTTTAGTACCTTATGTCATAGAACAAACTAGTCGCGGAGAAAGAAGCTACGATATCTTTTCCAGATTATTAAAAGAAAGAATCATCTTCTTGGGGGAAGAGGTTAATGATACAACCGCAAGCCTAATTGTTGCTCAAATGTTATTCTTAGAGTCAGAAGACCCAGGTAAGGATATTAACTTTTATATCAACAGTCCTGGTGGTTCTGTTACTGCAGGAATGGCAATCTATGATACGATGAATTATATTAAATGTGATATATCCACAATCTGCATTGGTATGGCAGCTAGCATGGGTGCTTTCCTGTTAGCCGGTGGTACCAAAGGTAAGCGTTTCGCATTACCGAATGCTGAGATTATGATTCACCAGCCATCCGGTGGAGCGAGAGGTCAGGCAACGGATATTAAGATTGTTGCTGATAACATCATTAGGACAAGAAGAAAATTAAATGAAATTCTAGCAAAGAATACCGGAAAACCCCTAGAAGTAATTGAAGTAGATACCGAAAGAGATAACTATATGACAGCGCAGGAAGCCCTGGATTATGGTATGATTGATGGTATACTAACAAGGAGATAATGACCAGCATGATTGTACTACGAAGAGATGAGGTGAAATAGGCAATGGCAGGAAAGACAGATGATAGGAAACAGCTGAGATGTTCCTTCTGTAATAAGACCCAGGACCAGGTTAGAAAACTAATCGCTGGACCGGGAGTCTATATCTGTGATGAATGTATAGAAATATGCAGTGAAATCATAGAGGAGGAATTTGATGGAGAACCTATTCCTGATACCGATATCAACCTTCTCAAACCTATGGAGATAAAAAGCTTCCTTGACCAGCATGTGGTTGGCCAGGAAGATGCAAAGAAGGTATTGGCTGTATCCGTATACAACCATTATAAAAGGGTTCTTGCCGATAAGGATCTAGATGTAGAGCTTCAGAAAAGTAATATATTGATGATTGGACCTACTGGATCTGGTAAGACCTATCTGGCACAGACTCTAGCAAAATTATTAAATGTTCCGTTTGCCATTGCAGATGCTACTGCGCTAACTGAGGCAGGTTATGTGGGAGAGGATGTTGAAAATATTCTGCTTAAGCTGATTCAGGCAGCAGATTTTGATATCGAACGAGCAGAATATGGTATCATCTATATCGATGAGATCGATAAAATCACTAGAAAATCGGAGAATACTTCGATTACTAGGGATGTTTCCGGCGAAGGTGTGCAACAGGCCCTGCTTAAAATATTGGAGGGAACCATTGCTTCAGTACCGCCTCAGGGAGGAAGAAAACACCCTCACCAGGAGTTTATTCAGATTGATACCACCAATATCTTATTTATATGCGGTGGCGCATTTGATGGTCTCGAAAAGATTATAGAAGGACGAATTGGACAAAAATCCATCGGCTTTAATGCCCAGATTATCGATAAAAATAAGACGAATGTAGGAGAGCTCTTCCGTAAGGTAATGCCTCAGGACTTAGTTAAGTTTGGTCTGATACCTGAATTCGTTGGCCGTGTACCGGTTACGGTAGCACTCGATATGCTGGATGAGGAAGCATTAGTTAAAATCTTAGTTGAGCCAAAGAATGCAATTACGAAGCAATACAAAAAGTTATTTGAGATGGATGGCGTAGAGCTTGAATTTGAGCCGGAAGCACTAAGGGAAATTGCAAAACAATCCTTTGAGAGAAAGATTGGTGCTAGAGGGCTTCGAGCTATTATGGAAGGTATTATGATGGATTCGATGTATACCATTCCATCAGATAACAAGGTTATAAAGTGCATCATTACCAAGGAAGCAGTAGAGAAGAATGCATCTCCAATATTGCTTCAATCGGATGAGGCCACACCAAGAAAGACAGCTACAAAGCGCACTACGAAGAAAAGTAAAGGCGAAATAGCATAAGCATAGAGATAGATCATTTGAAAAAGCCTGCCATTGGAAGCAAGAGCCCTAATGGGAGGCTTTTCATATTTATGTATAAGCAAAGTAGGCATAGGATAAAATGTTAATAAATTTTCTTTTTATCTTTATGTAATAAGAGATTAGAGGGAGGTGTCTAAGTATGATCATTAAAAATGTGAGCTTAGAAACGGTTTGTGGAATTACCAGTAAACTACCAGTGAATGATAAACCTGAGATCGCATTCGCAGGGAAATCCAATGTAGGAAAATCATCTTTGATTAATGCCCTTATGAATCGAAAGAATTTAGCCAGAACTTCGGGGCAGCCTGGAAAGACCCAAACAATTAATTTCTACAATATAAATGATCTTCTCTATTTTGTTGATCTTCCAGGGTATGGATATGCTAAGGTTTCCGAAGCCTTAAAAGTACAATGGGGAAAAATGATAGAGAAGTATTTTCGCATGTCGAAGCAATTAAAGCTTGTATTTCTACTAGTTGACATTCGACATGAACCTTCTGAAAATGACAAAACAATGTATGACTGGATCCTACATCATGGATATCAACCAATTATTATAGCGACAAAGTTGGATAAAATAAAACGCAGCCAAAAGGACAAGCAGATCAAATTAATAAAAGATAGCCTTGAGGTCAGGAAGGATACGATTATTATCCCATACTCTTCTTTAACCAAACAAGGGAGAGAGGAAATCTGGGATATCATTGATCAGATCTGTGGAATGAACCCAGAAGAGTAAAGATTTTTTACTCCCCTAGTAGGGAAGACATCAAATAGGAATATACATCTGAACTTTTGTCTTTCCAATTATTACAGATTTGAATTGCCTCTTCCTCTGTGGTAACGACTAAAGTCAAATCAATTATGGGAGTGGACCTTTCGATGACACTTAAATGGGCAGCGAATTCACCCTTTTTCATTTGGTAGTAATCTGCTGGGGTGGACACCTCTTCCTGCAGCTCATATTTATTCTCACGAAGATAGGTTTCAATATCATCTTTTATGCCTTGAGATATTAGATTATCAAAGAGCTGAAGAGTTTGTAAGCCACTATCCGTGATACGATATAATGAACTATTACGTATCGTTTTAACCGTAATAAAAGCATCATCCAGAAGATCGGATAAAACCTGCTGAATGTTAAAATAATTTGTATAGCCTTTTTCTAATATAAAGGCAGTCAACTGTGCATTGGTTAAAGGAAAGTTGACCCGGCTTAGAATATATAAAATCATTAGTTTATACAACATTAAAGTATCCGAATTCATAGTATCCTCCTTATCTGTTTTTAAGTTTAGTATAACGGAAAGGTATTTAGTATAAGCTTCCATCCATAATAATCTATTTATCTATATTTGCTTTTACAGCGGCGCTTACAACTTCACAGACCCTAAGATCAAAGGGCTGTGGCATGATGTTATCTTCATTAAGTTCAGAATCATGAACCAAACCTGCAATAGCAATAGCAGCAGCTATCTTCATTGCTTCTGTAATCTTTTTCGCTCGGCCCTCTAAGGCTCCTTTAAATATTCCGGGGAAAGCAACCACATTATTAACCTGATTGGGAAAATCAGAACGTCCAGTTGCTACTACCCTTGCACCAGCTTCTTTTGCAAGGTTGGGCATGATTTCTGGTACTGGGTTTGCCAAAGCGAAAAGGATTGCATCCTGATTCATGGAGGCAACCATCTCCGGTGTCACAATATTAGGAGCAGAGACACCGATAAACATATCAGCGCCTACAATAGCATCTGCCAGACTACCATGCTTGTTATCAGAATTCGTTATCTCTGTCATCTGTTTCTGCATCCAATTGAGATTCTTGCTATCCTTAGATAGAATACCCTCCTTATCGCAGAGCGTGATATGACGAAAACCGTAGGAGATCAGTAGTTTGGTGATGGCAATACCGGCGGAACCAGCACCATTTACAATGATTTTACAATTTTCCTTCTTTCGGTTCGTAACCTTTAAGGCATTGATCGCACCTGCAAGAACAACAATAGCAGTTCCATGTTGATCGTCGTGGAAGACCGGTATATCTAGGAGCTCGTTCAGACGCTCTTCAATTTCAAAGCACCTTGGAGCTGAAATATCTTCTAGATTGATTCCTCCAAAAGCGGGAGCAATATTCGCGATGGTACGGATGATTTCCTCTGTATCCTGCGTATCTAGACAAATTGGGATCGCGTTAACGTTCCCAAATTCTTTGAATAAAACAGCTTTTCCTTCCATGACAGGCAAGGCGGCATAGGGACCGATATTACCTAGGCCCAATACAGCGCTTCCATCGGATATCACTGCTACGGTATTCGCTTTCATAGTATATTTAAATGCTGCATTCTTATCTTCAGCAATCACCTTACATGGCTGTGCCACACCGGGGGTATAGGCAATCGCCAAGTCCTCTCTAGAACGAACCGCACATTTTGAGCTAACCTCCAGCTTACCATTCCATTCCTCGTGGAACTTCAGAGATTTTTCCATATGATCATCCATTTATATTCCACCTTATTCTAATTTGAAACATTTAAATTGGCTAGCCAATTCTATTATTCACAATAAAAAAATCTTAATACTTTATAAGAAAATTGATTATAGCTATATTATCATTAAAAAATGGGTAAATCAAGTAAATGTTATAATCAACTCTGGTACTAAGGCCTCCCACCAATAGGAGAGAATGTTGATCTAGTAATTTTAACTTATAAGAAACCCCTTTATTTTCTTGTCCTAATGGTGTATAATAGTTTAACATGATTTAGGATAATCTAATTATTATCCCTCGCAATATCACTTTCTCTATCATATCTATCTTACTTTCCGTAAAGATTCCAATTTGATCAAAGGAGTTGAATAAATGAATAAACAGTATGATTCTATGACTCTTGTTCAGTTAAGAGAGTTGGCTAAAAAGCTAGGATTAAAAAATATTACATCATTGAAAAAAAGTGAACTGATTCAGAAAATAAAGGATTATGAGGCTGAAGAGGTAGAAAATGCACCCCAGGGTAAATTGACAGAGATGCCGCAGGAGGAACAGTATCAGGAAGATCAGGTACAGGAAGAAGATCGAACACAGGAGGAAGACCGGGCACAAGAGGAGCATCAGGAAGAGGAGGGGCACCATTTAGAACTAGCTCAGTCAGAACATTTACAAGCAGAGCATAGAAATGATAATGGCAAGCAAGAGAAAAAGCAAGTGATAAGCCATAATGATATTGATCATTTGGATAGCGGAGAAACCAAAGAGGGCATTTTAGAAGTGCTACCGGATGGATATGGTTTTATTCGTTGTGATAACTATCTTCCAGGTGAAAATGACGTCTATGTATCACCGGCACAGATTCGCAGATTCAATCTAAAAACAGGTGATATTGTATCGGGAAATACTAGAATCCGTAACCAGAATGAAAAATTCAGTGCATTATTATATATAAAGAGTGTGAATGGTTTTCATCCAAACGAGGCACAGAAAAGAAAAAGATTTGAAGATTTAACTCCTGTTTTCCCTAATGAAAGAATTCATTTAGAGACACCGGGAAGCGGAGTAGCAATGAGAATGGTTGATTTAATATCACCGATTGGTATGGGGCAAAGAGGAATGATCGTATCCCAGCCGAAAGCAGGTAAAACTACCTTATTAAAACAGATAGCTAAAGCAGTAATCCGAAATCATCCAGATATGAAAGTAATCATTCTTCTTATCGATGAACGTCCTGAGGAGGTTACTGATATTAAGGAATCAATTGAAGGAAAGAATGTGGAGGTAATCTATTCTACCTTTGATGAGCTTCCTGAAAATCATAAACGGGTTTCAGAGATGGTAATCGAACGGGCAAAGCGCCTTGTAGAACATAAACAAAATGTCATGATACTCCTTGATAGTATTACCCGTCTGGCTAGGGCTTATAACCTTACGGTTCAGCCCAGTGGAAGAACCTTATCCGGTGGTTTGGATCCAGCGGCTCTTCATATGCCTAAGAAATTCTTTGGTGCCGCTAGGAATATACGTGAGGGCGGTAGCCTTACAATCCTTGCTACTGCATTAGTAGATACCGGTAGTAGGATGGATGATGTTGTTTTCGAGGAGTTTAAGGGGACCGGTAATATGGAACTTGTTCTGGACAGAAGTTTATCTGAAAAACGAATCTTTCCTGCCATTGACATATCAAAATCTAGTACGAGAAGGGAAGATCTTATCCTATCAAAGCCAGAAGTTGAAGCAATCTATTTAATGAGAAAGGCCATGAGTGGTATAAAATCAGAGGAAGCCCTGGAAAGAATCATCGATATGTTCCTCAAGACGAAAACAAATGCGGAATTTATTGACATGATTCGTAGAACCAAAATTGTCTTTTAGGTATTGCAAACATAAAAAACGTGTGTTATAATGATAACACTGTTGAAAAATTGGGATTTTAATGATTACCAATATATCATTATTCGAGTACAAAGAGGTGAAATCATGAAGGAAGGAATACATCCTAAGTATTATCAGGCTAAGGTTGATTGTAACTGTGGTAATGAGTTTGTTGTAGGATCTACAAAACCTGAGGTCCACGTTGAAATATGCTCTAAGTGTCATTCATTCTACACAGGACAGCAGAAAGCAGCTGCTGCTCGCGGTGCAATCGAGAAGTTCAACCGCAGATATGGTATTAGCCAAGATAAATAATTTCGTTGCAATATATAATAACGTTAAAAATTGGGTTGAGGTTCTTTTCCTCAACCTATTTTTAAATAAACTAAGATTATTAATCATATATCATTTGGTTTGATACGGATTATGTAGAAAGGTGCGGGTGCAAAGATGAAACCATCGGGTATTGGGGGAATGGCAGTTATGGAAGGCGTTATGATGAAAAGCAATGACGCTTATGCTGTTGCCGTCCGTAAGCCGAATAATGAAATAGCCATCGAAAAGAAGGAATATAAAAGTTTTTCTGATAAGGTAAAGATCTTTAAGCTACCTATTTTCCGTGGAATGTTAGTTTTTGTTGAATCATTGGTAATTGGTATGAAAGTTTTAAACTTCTCTGCCAGCTTCTTTGAGGAGGAAGAAGAAGAGAAGAAGAGTAAAAAATCAAAGAATAAGAAAAGAGACAGAAATAAGGAAAAGAAATTAGCAGTAGAGGAGATATCGATCTCTGAAACTTCAACAGATGAGGAAAAAGCACCGGCCTCAGCGGAAAATAATAAGAAAAATATAAAGCAAGAAGAAGGCTCCAATGCCTTATTAATGGCAGCTGCTGTACTTCTTTCCATTGCTATGTCCATTGCATTGTTTATGGTTTTACCAGTTCTAATTTCTAACCTATTTTCCAATTATATCACGAATCATTATACCCTTGCGTTTGTAGAAGGCTTACTACGCCTTGCGATTTTTATAGGTTATGTCCTTGCAGCCTCCCAAATGAAAGAGATAAAGCGGGTATTTATGTATCACGGTGCAGAACATAAGACGATCAACTGTATAGAGAATGGCTTCGAGTTAACCGTGGAGAATGTAAGATGGCAGTCGAAACAGAACAAACGCTGTGGGACAAGCTTTATGCTATTTGTTATGCTAATTAGTTTGATCTTCTTTATATTTCTTCCATCAGGAAATCTGGCATGGAGAATCCTGACCAGAGTATTTTTGATTCCTATTATATCCGGTGTTTCCTATGAATTTATTCGGCTTGCCGGTAAGAGAGATAATGTGGTTTTGAATATACTAAGTAAGCCGGGATTAATCATGCAAGGATTAACTACCAAAGAGCCGGATGATTCAATGATTGAAGTTGCGATCAAATCCGTGGAAGCGGTATTTGATTGGCGAGCATTTTTGGAGGATAATAACTCTAAAAAAGAGGAAGAACCGGTTCAAAACCGTGGGACTCAAAGCCTTAGAAAAAGCACGTCAGTAAAAAAAGAAGCGAATCAATCGATTGATATGATCAAAGAAAACAAAATGAAGCATAATATTAATAAAGATGATCATACAGCGGCTTTACAAGAAAAGCCCCGTTCAACTTCCATATCTTTCGAACTTACGGAGGAGGAAGATGACGAGATTCTAAAAGCCTTGGATAAATATTTGGATTAGAATAATAAACATTTATAAAGTGGGATTGTTAATGAGGACAGTATATGAGTACTTTACGGGAACTATTGCAAACAGCCCGGGAATATCTTTCCCAACATGAGATAGCAGATGCCAGTGTAGATGCATGGTATCTGCTTGCCCATGTCTTTGGGATAAGTCGGACAGACTATTACTTGAATTGTGAGTCTCCTGTGCCGGAGGAAAAACTTAAGGCTTATATGGAACTTGTTGAGCAAAGAGGAAGGCATATACCACTTCAGCTACTTACCGGAACGCAGGAGTTCATGGGATTGGAATTTGAGGTTACTTCCGATGTACTTATACCGAGGCAGGATACGGAAGTATTAGTTGAAGAGGTCCTTAAGGTATGTAATAATAAGTCCGTATTAGATATGTGTACCGGTTCAGGGTGCATTATTATTAGTCTAGCAAAACTGGGCCATGTAAAATTAGCGGTTGGAGTGGATATCTCTACAAAAGCGCTGAATGTGGCGAAAAAAAATGCGATGAAGCATAAAGTTACAATAGACTTCCTTCAAAGTGATTTATTTGATCAAGTGGAAGGAAAGTATGATATTATTGTATCCAATCCACCCTATATACCTACGAGAGAGATACCAAAGCTTATGCTGGAAGTACGGGATCATGAACCAATCCTTGCCCTTGACGGTGAAGCGGATGGGCTTGCCTTTTATCGCAGAATTACCAAGTCGGCCATGGAATACTTAGAGGATCATGGGTATCTCTTTTTGGAGATCGGGTACAATCAGGGTATTAAAGTAAAGGAACTCTTACAAAATGCAGGATTTCAAGAAATACAAATAATAAAAGATCTTAGTGGACTGGATAGAGTTGTTATTGGAAGAAAATCCTAAGCCCGGTAGAAAAGACCGGCTAGGTATCAAACTATTATTGGAGGAAGATTTGCATGTTTGATAAATTAGAAGATTTATTGATAAGATATCGGGAAATTGAGCAAGAACTATCCGACCCCAATGTCATCACTGATCAAAACAATTTTCGAAAGCTTATGAAAGAACAATCAGAGCTTGCGGATATCGTTGAAAAGTATCTTGAATATAAGGATGCACAGGCTGGTATTGAGGAAAGTCTTGCCATGCTTAATGAGGAAAGTGACGAAGAAATCAGAGAATTGGCCAAGGAAGAACTAAATACCTGTAAGCAAAAGTTGGAGACTATAGAAGAGGAACTTAAAATATTGCTACTACCCAAGGATCCTAACGATGAGAAAAATGTCATTATCGAGATCCGAGGAGGGGCTGGTGGAGATGAGGCGGCTCTCTTTGCAGCAGAGTTATATCGTATGTATGTCCGTTATGCAGAACGGAACCGTTGGAAGGTTGAAATGATGAACCTGAATGAAAACGGGATTGGTGGATTTAAAGAAGTTATCTTTATGATTCATGGTAAAGGGGCTTATTCAAAACTGAAATACGAGAGTGGTGTACACCGTGTTCAGCGGGTTCCTGTTACCGAATCTGGTGGTAGAATTCATACATCGACTGCTACGGTGGCAATTATGCCAGAGGCAGAAGACGTGGATGTTGAGTTGGATTTAAATGATTGTAAATTTGATGTATTTCGTTCCTCAGGTAACGGTGGACAGAGTGTTAATACGACAGATTCAGCGATTCGTCTTACCCATATACCAACTGGTATTGTTATTTCCTGTCAGGATGAGAAATCACAATTAAAAAATAAAGACAAGGCAATTAAAATTCTACGATCTAGACTTTATGAGTTAGAGCAACAAAAAATGCAGAGTGCGGAAGCTGAGGCTAGAAAAAGCCAGATAGGAACCGGAGATCGATCGGAAAAGATACGAACTTATAATTTCCCTCAAGGAAGAGTTACCGAGCATCGGATTAAACTTACGACTCATCAGCTGGATGCTGTAATGGATGGGGATCTAGATGAGATCATAGATAGCCTAATCGCAGCCGACCAGGCAGCGAAATTAAGTAATCTCCAAGAGGAATAAGAGTAAGAGGTTAGGAATAATGAAGCAGAAGTCAGTAATCAGCAGCAAAAATAATCCACAGGTTAAAAATATTAATTTATTGCAGAAGAAGGCCAAGGCCAGAGAAGAGCAAGGTGTCTATGTGGTGGAAGGGACCAAGATGTTTGAAGAAGCCAGAGACTTAAAGCTTCTGCAGAAAGCCTTTTTGTCGGAAAGCTTTTATCAAATGAAGCTGAAGGAAACAAAGAACTATTTTGAAAACCTGGATTATGAAGTGGTTAGCGACTCTGTTTTTAAAGAAATGTCAGAGACAAAATCCCCTCAAGGGATTTTAGGTATTGTCAAACAAACAAGTTACTCCTTAGAGGAAATTACTGCCAATCCAACCCCCCTACTTCTTCTTTTAGAGGATATTCGTGATCCAGGGAATCTGGGAACCATGATACGAACCGCGGAAGGAGCAGGAGTAAGCGGGATTATTCTAAATCATTCCTGTGTCGATATCTATAATCCCAAGGTAGTGCGATCAACCATGGGATCGATCTACCGGATGCCCTATTATCAAACAAAGGATTTTATATCGACCCTAACAGCACTGAAGGAGTTGGGGATTACTATCTTTGCAGCTCATTTAAATGGGAGAAATTATGATCTTGATGGGAGCTTTCAGCAAAGTTGTGCATTTCTTATTGGAAATGAAGCCAATGGCTTATCGGAAGAAGCATCCAAAATGGCAGATATCAGAATAAAGATACCCATGGAGGGTAAGGTTGAATCTTTAAATGCGGCCATTGCTGCGGCGATTCTAATGTATGAGGCAGCAAGGCAAAGAAGGAAAGTAAGTAATCGTAAAGAATAGTTTCACTTTTAAGTTTAATAGATAAAATTGAATAGAAATTTATTAATAGATGGGTGAGCATGATCAGATCCAGAACAGATGGAGGATAATAGAAATCTCCAATGGAACAGATATTCTCACCTATTTTATTGTTTTAAATGTTTATATAGGTTTAATAAAATTTGATTTCATGCATTTCCCAGATTGAATATTACACAACAGACATGTATATTGAATGTGGATATTGAATGAGATGTTAAGAAAAAATTAAGCTTAATTTTATTGATAAAGTGTTTTTGATGTAATATTATATTGCTAATCCAAAATTTATAACTTACTAGTAGTCTAATAGCGGGGGATCGTATGAAGAAAATTAAAGAAATACTTGCATCAACTTATTTTATAGCAATTCTTTTCGTTTTTAAAATGATGGTTTACTATTCATTAATCGAAGTAAATCAATTAGAAATCGTATTAATTTTAATCAGTCTTGTGGTATGGGGCGGTATCTATTTCTGTTTCAGTAAGTGTGGACTAAAGAGAAAAAGGGAAATTTTCCTATCTGTTTACTTTTTACTTAGTTTGCTTATGTTTGCAGATACTATGTACTATAATTACTATAATCAGACCGTATCTATCCGCGAGATATGGCAAGCAAAGAGCGTAACAGCAGTACCAAAAAGTTTTATTGCCACCCTGATACCAGCCAGCTTTCTACTATTTATTGATATACCATTTGCCTATTATAGCTTTAAAAAATATATTGATACAAAAGCGCAAAAGGATAAGCCTTTAAAACGGGAATTGAAATATATCATTTCTGTCTTATTAGCGGTTTTAATAACTTTGGTTGCTAATCCCTTTCATTCAACGGCAATTGAACGGGTAAATAATACAGAGTTCTTTACAAATCATGTAAATGATATTTATGAGGCAATCGCTGATAATATTACACCTGCAGAGATGGAAGAGGAGGAGATCCTGGAGGTGTTGAATGAAATTGTTCCAGAAACGACAGGGCCTGCCTATAACGGTATTGGGAAGGGGAGGAATTTAATACTTATCCAATTGGAAGCTTTTCAGGATTTCCTTATTGGTGCAGAATATAATGGACAAGAGATTACACCAAATATAAACCGACTTATAGAGAAGGATAGTTTGTATTTTGATAATTTTTATTCCAATATAGGAAAGGGGAATACGGCAGATGCTGAGTTTTCCAGCTTAAACAGTCTATATCCCGTAATTGAAGGCGAAAGTTATCGCCTGTATGAGGAGAATGTTTATAATGGTCTACCATGGCTACTAAGAGAAGAAGGTTATCGAGCCTTTGCAGTACATGGTTATGAAGGAGAGTTTTGGAATAGGGAAAATGCTTATCCATACCAAGGCTTCCAAGACTACATTAGTATGGAGGATTTGAATCAAGAAGAAATTATCGGAATGGGAGTATCGGATAAATCTATGTTCCGACAATTGATTCCGATACTTGAAGAACAGAAGGAACCTTATTTCTCCTTTGTGATTACCTTGACCAATCACCATCCCTTCCTATTGGATGAGCAGTATACATCTTTCCAATTGAAGGAAGAGGATCAGGATACCAAGCTTGGGGCCTATTTGCAAACGGTTCATTATACGGATGAAGCAATTGGTCAGTTTATAGAAGATCTTAAGAAAGCCGGATTATATGACAATACGGTAATAGCATTCTATGGGGACCATCATGGATTAAACTGTGGAATGGAAGATGTACAAGAGGATGTAAGTGAATTTATAGGCCGAGTTTATGATTATGATGAAATGTTGAATGTTCCTTTTATCATCCATGTGCCAGACAGTGGGATAAGCAAGGTGATTCATACAACCGGTGGACATATCGATGTAATGCCAACCATATCCAATATAATGGGATTAACTTATGATGATACCTTTACTCTGGGACAGGATTTGGGCAATGCAAAAGAAGGTTTTGTAGCCTTTACTACCTATCTGTTCGAGGGATCCTTTGTAAAGGATGATGTGATTTTTGAGATTTCCCGGGAAGGGATCTTTGAAGGAAGCAGAGCTTGGAGAATTGGAACAAATGAAAGCCTGGATGCCTCTCTTTTTGAGGAAGACTATAATAAAGCAATCCTATTAAAGAAGACATCAAAGGAGATCTTGGAGCAGAATTTGATGGCTAATTATATTATTCATGAAGATATACCCACAAAGGAAGCAAATGATTAGAAACACTAGCTAGGTATAGAGGTTGTTGCTTGGTGATGGCAGCAACCTCATTTTAATTCATGACAAGGAATTTGACCTGCTAATTCATGCTCAGATAGTATGTTTATGCAGAGGGATTTCTCTGTTATACTTTTATTTATATTATATTTATATTTATAGAAATTACTTGACAGATAAATGATTTTAGAATAATGTATAAATAAACATAAAATAAGTATAAATATAAATCGTTGTTAGTGATCAAGCTAATTATCTCAGGGGAATAAGTAAATTTTATTAAGAAAACTATGTATGAGAATTATAGAGATTTTGGATAAGTAGATTGGGCTAACAGATTTAGGAATGGAGGGCTTTATGAATTTAAAAGGTCGAAGCTTCTTAACGCTAAAGGATTATAACGCAAATGAGATTGAATACCTACTTGATTTGGCAGCAGATTTAAAAAGAAAGAAGAAGCAGGGGATTACAGGAAATAGCTTAAAGGGAAAGAATATTGCATTAATCTTTGAAAAACCCTCTACTAGAACGAGGGCTGCTTTCACTGTTGCATGTATTGATGAAGGAGGCCATCCGGAGTATCTTGGCAAGGATGATATTCAATTGGGGCATAAAGAAAGTATCGAGGATACGGCGAGGGTATTAGGAAGAATTTTTGACGGCATTGAGTTTCGTGGTTTTAAACAAGAATATGTTGAAAAATTGGCAGAGTATAGCGGTGTTCCCGTATGGAACGGGCTTACGGATCTTTATCACCCAACACAGATTCTTGCAGACTTCTTGACTTTAAAAGAGCATTTTGATAAGCTAAAAGGGTTAAATCTTGTCTATGTTGGTGATGGACGGAATAATATGGCCAATAGCTTAATGATAGGGTCCGCTAAGATGGGTATTAATTTTACCATATTAGCTCCAAAGTCGCTCTGGCCAGGGCAAGATTTTATTGATCTATGTAAAAACTATGCCTTAGATTCAGGGAGCAGAATAGAACTGTCAGATTGTCTAGATTCAGTTGTAGGAGCGGATGCAATCTATACTGACGTATGGTGCTCTATGGGTGAGGAGGAGTTGGCGGCTGAAAGAATTCGCCTCTTAAAACCTTACCAAGTAAATGCCAACTTGTTGTCACGTACAAAGAAATCAAGTACTATATTTATGCATTGTCTGCCTGCAGTTAAGGGAAATGAAGTTACCGAAGAGGTATTTGAACAGTTTGCAGATCTTATATTTGATCAAGCTGAAAATCGAATGCATACAATCAAGGCAGTTATGGTTGCAACCCTAGGAATTTGATTTTTAATATATAAAATCATGTTATTTTACTAGGTTCGCAATTATTTAAATAGATATCCGATGAAAGGAAGTTAATTCGATGTATCAGGATAGGGTTGTGTTATGTGCCAGTAGTTCCTATGAGAAAAAGTATTGGTTCAATGAGGATTTTGCTACATTACCGGAGCAGGTTAAGCAGGAGTTAAAGATAATGTCTGTGTTGTTTACCGAGGATGTGGGAGGCATTTTGTCCTTGGAATTTGAAGAGGATGGAACCTTAATCTTTAAGGTTGACGTTGATGAAAACGATTATTATTTTGATGAGATTGGCAGTGCCTTAAAGATCAAGCAGTTACAAAGAACCAAGAAAGAACTCTTAGAAGCGATAGAAATATTTTATAAGGTATTTTTCCTAAATGAAGATATTGCCAGGCTATTAGATTCTGAAGAATAGGTAAAGAATAAGGTAGATGAATAACATATAAAATTATGGTATCTAACTAGCTTCGAAATCAACAAAATTATATCCTAATTATGTGGAGGTAAAATATGCTATTGGTTATTGATGTAGGAAATACGAACATTACTTTGGGGGTATTTGATGGAATAAATCTGAAGGCAAACCTACGTGTGACAACACAGGTTTCCAGAACATCGGATGAATACGGACTTCTTTTTAAAGACCTTCTATTAGCCAAGGACATCCGAATTGAGGAGATTAATACCGTAACCATTGCTTCTGTTGTGCCCAATCTAATGCATTCGCTGGTTTCTGGAATTATCAAATATTTGAATATAACACCCTTAATCGTTGGAGCAGGTACAAAAACCGGAATTAAAATACCGATTGCCAATCCAAAGGAAGTAGGTGCTGACCGAGTGGTTGACGCGGTTGCGGCTTATGAGATCTATGGTGGACCGGTACTGGTTGTTGATTTTGGAACGGCTATAACCTATGACTTAATTACCGAGGATGGATCCTTTATCGCTGGAGTTACTAGCCCTGGCTTACGCATTGCTGCAAATGCCTTGTGGAATGAGACGGCAAAGTTACCTGAAATTGAAATTGCACTTCCTGATACAATACTAGCAAAGGATACTGTTACTAGCATGCAGGCTGGCTTGTTATTTGGATGCATCGGGCAAACGGAATATATCGTGAAGAGAATGCAAAGGGAATCTGGAATTTACGATTGCAAGGTTATAGCAACAGGTGGGTTAGGAAAAATAATTGCAGATAATACGGATGTAATTAATGTTTATGATCCAACCTTAACATTAAAGGGCCTAAAAATTATCAGTGATAAGAATAAAGTCGGGAGATAAAGAATGAGTTTATTAATAGGAAATGTTGAGATAAAAGGAAATTTATTTCTTGGACCAATGGCAGGGGTAACCGACCTGCCATTTCGCATCTTATGTAAGGAAAATGGTGCTGATCTTGTGTGTACCGAAATGGTAAGTGCCAAGGGGATCCTTTATCAGAATAAGAATACGGAAAGTCTTCTTACCATAGCCGAAGAAGAGAGACCGGCAGCAGTTCAACTCTTTGGTTCGGATCCAGAGATCATAGCACAAATGGCAAAAAAAATCGAAGGCCGTAACTTTGATATTTTAGATATCAATATGGGATGTCCTGTTCCGAAAGTTGTAAAGAATGGGGAAGGATCGGCTTTGATGAAAAATCCCCAGCTTATCGGTGAGATTGTCAATAAGGTTTCGAAAGCAATCAATAAGCCGGTGACTATCAAGATTCGTAGTGGTTTTGATCCTAGCTGTATTAATGCGGTAGAAGTAGCCAAGATAGCAGAGGCAAATGGAGCTGCAGCAATTACTGTTCACCCAAGGACAAGGGAGCAATTTTACCACGGTAAGTCTGATTGGGATATTATTCGGCAGGTGAAAGAAGCAGTAAGGATTCCCGTGATTGGTAGTGGTGATGTAGTTACACCAGAAGATGCGAAAAGAATGTTGGAGCAGACCAACTGTGATGGTATTATGATCGCTAGAGGAGCACGGGGAAATCCCTGGTTATTTAAGCAGATAAAATCCTATCTAGAAAAAGGAGAATACGAACCGAAACCGGATTTTTCTCAGATAAAAGATACTATATTACGGCACGCAAAGCTGGCTGTTGAATATAAAGGAGAATATACCGGTATCCGTGAGATGAGAAAACATGTTGCATGGTATACCTTTGGATATCCGCAGAGTGCAAAACTTCGTAATAAAGTAAATGAAATTGAAAACTTGGTGGATTTAAAGCATTTGTTGGAAGAATACATGAATTAGTTTTTATGCATTGATGATGCATAAATAATAAATATAACCAAAGAAATTTTATATTTAATAATTTTATTATCAAAGTATAACAAAAGTAATTTTTTCTTCAAATTTCTATTGAATTTTCTCTAATAAAGGTATAGTATATTTACAGAAAAGACAAATGTATGCCACACAAGAACAAAATGGAGGATGAGAAAATGGAAAAGTTAAAAGTGGGAATCCTAGGCGGAACAGGTATGGTCGGGCAGCGTTTCATCTCCTTACTAGAGAACCATCCTTGGTTTGAAGTAGTAACTATAGCAGCCAGTCCTAGAAGTGCGGGAAAAACTTATGAAGAAGCCGTAGGAAATCGTTGGAAAATGAATACGCCAATGCCAGAGTCTGTGAAACAGATCCATGTAAAGGATGTTAATGATATAGAGGATGTCAGCAAAGATGTTGATTTTGTATTCAGTGCTGTGGACATGACCAAGGAAGAGATCAAAGCAATTGAGGAAGCATATGCTAAAACAGAGACGCCGGTGGTTTCCAATAACAGTGCTCATCGTTGGACCCCTGATGTACCAATGATTATACCAGAGATCAACCCGGAGCATATGGAAGTGATTGAGGCACAGCGGAAGAGATTAGGAACAGATAGAGGATTCGTTGTAGTGAAACCGAATTGTTCCATTCAAAGCTATACACCTGCACTTCATGCATTAAAGGAATACGGGCCTAAGGTTGTAGTGGCTACTACTTATCAGGCTATATCCGGTGCGGGCAAGAATTTTACAGATTGGCCAGAAATGGTTGATAACATTATTCCGTATATTGGTGGAGAAGAGGAAAAGAGTGAGCAGGAACCTTTAAGAATTTGGGGCAAAGTGATTAATGGAGAAATTGTAAAGGCAGAGGGACCTGTAATTACGACCCAATGCATTCGTGTTCCTGTTACTGACGGACATACGGCAGCTGTGTTTGTATCCTTTGAAAAGAAACCGACGAAAGAACAGATCATTCATGCTTGGAATAACTTTAAGGGACTTCCACAGGAATTGAGCTTACCAAGTGCACCAAAACAATTTATCAAATATTTTGAAGAAGAAAATAGGCCACAAGCAAATCTTGATCGTGATTATGAAAATGGTATGGGTGTAACCCTTGGTAGATTGCGTGAAGATCAAGTTTTTGATTATAAATTTGTTGGCTTATCCCATAACACTGTTCGTGGAGCAGCTGGAGGTGCTGTATTAACCGCAGAGTTATTAAAAGCAAAAGGTTATATTACAAAGAAAAACTAAGATCGAAGTAAAAACAAGATAGGTTATTTTTCAGCCAAGCCTTATCTTGATAGCCATAAAAGCCTCCCAGCATACCAAATATGTTTTACATAAATGGTATGCTGGGAGGCTTTTGACTCTAATATCATATTAACTGCTATTTAATACCATAATATTATGGATATAGATGAAATAGATAGCGGATAAATTCTATGGAATTTTGCTTGTGTTTCGAATTACCTACGATTCCTATAATATAGGGATCTGTATTATTGGCATTCTCTTTGAAAAGGTCCGTATCAGAGAGATAGATACCTTAGACACTTTTTTCTGGATCCTCTTGTAACTGGGATATATAAAAATAATCGGTAAGCAAGCTATATAAATCCGTAGGAAGCTGATCGGATAGTTTATCAAAAAAACCAAGTTTCGCATAGGATTCAAATTCTGATTCCGGTGCGATAATTACATCAACCTCAGCAGCTGCAACGAAGGTAGTTAATGCTTGCTTCATGCTCATTGTATAGTCTGGGGCAGCATTAAAATAGAAGTTTGTATTTAAATTTATTGTTTCCGTTTCTGGATTCAGCTGCAGATACTCAGATAAATCAGCGGTAACCTCCTGAATAACCTCATCCGATATTGTATTATTGATTATAGCAGCATAGAATTTTGTTTCTATATTCGGTGTTACCATATTATATATGATGTAAAATATTAAGGCGACTATACCAATCGATACAAGAGCATGGATACGGTAATACTCCCATAGATAAGCTAACCGTTTTTTCGGAGTTAGTTCCATGAGCTTTTCCTTCTCTGTTAGCTCTTTTCTGGGTTGATATATTTCTGCGTTTTCATCCAAAACCGTCTTTTTGGGCATATAAGATTACCTCACTTCTAAAAATCATTGATAAGTCAGCAAGAACACTGATTATCGAGCTTTTATAGCATCTTTAGTTTAGCATAGAATCCTCTATAAAAAAAGAAAATTCTTCTTAAATAACTCTAAAATAATAGATTGATAGTATAAAGTTAGATAAAAAAGTGATGTTGCAAAAGAGATATGCAACATCACTAATTTGATTGGTGAATAAGTATGGTTAGCTTAAGTAAATACCATTTATAAGATATTAGTATATACGATATTATTTCAGTCCTAATTTATTAAGAATGCTTTGAACATCGACACCTAGTTTTTCTGAAAGACCATTGATATAGGCATCCATATCAACTTTACTTAGATATTTATCCATTTTATCCATCTTATATACTTTTTGTTTTTTATCAATTGCTGGTATCTTAAAATCATCCAGATATTCATATCTAGTATCTAGGGTTACTAGGGAGGAGCTTCCCATTTGTAGGATCATCTTTT
Organism: Clostridiales bacterium; assembly: GCA_012519195.1. Classification (GTDB taxonomy): domain Bacteria; phylum Bacillota; class Clostridia; order Lachnospirales; family Lachnospiraceae; genus Mobilitalea. The sequence continues at coordinate 23,481 of JAAYQP010000041.1, forward strand.
GTTGCTGTAAGCGATCTACTACATCATACTTCAAAATGAGTTCCATACCCATCATAAGTGGAGAGGAAATCGTATAGGTTCCGTATTGATATATTTCGCCATCTTTGAACTGTACTTGACTGTCCTCATATCTAATATCAAATTTAATATTGGAAAGGAAATCAGAGGATAGCCCGTTAAGTTCGAAGGTTAATGAACCATCATAGATATCCTTTTCTTTCGTCTGGTTACCATAGATTTTGACGAGTTCTAAGTTTTCCTCATTCTTTACGTAGATATTATATTCCTCATAATCGTTTTTAGTTATTGTGGTGTATCCCAATGCTCCCATTGACTTTTCATTATTTTCAATCCTTATATCACGGCCGAGGATTGTTCCATTGCCGTCTACATAGACAAGCATCTTAATTTTGCTATTTTTGTAAAGGTCTGCATTATCAGGATTTTGTACAGAAGTTAATGCCTGTTCAATAGCTTTTCTATAATCTTCCTCAGAGATTCGGAAGAAAGGAAGTAAATCATGGATAAAACGATCTTCCTTTGCTTCATAAAGGATCGAAATCACCATTTCTTGTAGGTCATAGTAGTCGATGGTAACCTCTAACTGATTGCAGTTGGCTGATAGAGTATCTGTTTTTACATTTACATTCTTTGTAAGTTTTACGTTCGTTATATGGTCAATAATAATATCACTGTATCTTGTTAAGAAATCTATACTGCGGCTTGAGCTAAAGAGTTCATTTTGAAGATTCAAAAGTTTGGCGTAGTCGATACCGTAATCGAAAGAATCCTTTAGATATGCAGGACTTAATTCTGGCATACGCATCAACATTTCTTTTTTAGCGGAATCAAAAAATATTTCCATGCTGATAATATCGGCATCGTTAAGATTAAAACCTATGTTTTCATAGAGAACATTTTCATCAAAGGCAACGGTTGTATCAAAATTAAGCTTATCAATTCTTAGTCCGAGATAGTTCTCAAAATCCTTCAGACCCGTCCCTGTGTAAGTTTTTAATAAAGAATCTATCGTTTTATAATCATAGGTAATATCAGTAGAAGTGCGATATGCCGACATCTTTTTGTAGTTTTTGAAATACGGAGCGATTTCAGTTAATGTTTTCTTAAATGCGTTCTTTTCTACATAAGCATAATACTCAACCGGATCCTTGGACATTAAAGCCAAAGTATTTGCAAAAGCGCGATGGTTGGAAAATGCAGTGATCGAGATGGATAGGATAAGCAGCATAGCGATCGCAACAGTAATCTTTCTCCATAGTTTTCTCTTACGTGGTTTTTCATTGTTGATCGTCATTTCATTCATTGTAAAACCTCCCTAGTATTAATATATGTAGTTATGATTTATCTTAAGAGAAAGGTGCACCCTAAATCTGATCGTACAAGTCGACAATCAGTCTTAGGGATAAGTCCTTATTTAATAACTATTTCTAGTATATTCTAAATTATTCCATTCGTCAATTACAAAAGTTTTACCATAAGAGATTATTAATATTTCAGATAAATATTAAACGTTTAAGTTGTAATCAAGCCCAGGGTATAATATAATGGAAATAATAAACAATAAGGGAGGAAACATTATGCAGTATGGTTATTTTGATGATATTAAAAAAGAATATGTTATCACTACACCAAAGACACCCTATCCTTGGATCAACTATCTAGGCACTCAAGAATACTTTTCTTTAATTTCAAATACAGCTGGTGGCTACAGCTTCTATAAAGATGCAAAATTGAGAAGGATTACCAGGTACCGCTATAATAATGTTCCCTTAGATCTTGGGGGTGGCCGCTACTATTATATTAATGATGATGGACAAGTTTGGTCACCTGGATGGGCTCCGGCAAAAAATGAGTTAGACTATTATGAATGCAGGCATGGTATGGGTTACACCAAAATTACCGGTGGCTTTAATGGAATAGAGACCAATATTACTTTTTTTGTACCCTTAAATACTAATGCAGAGGTTCATAAGCTAGTTGTAAAAAATACCAGTAATAAGAGCAAACAGATCAAGCTATTTTCCTTTGTGGAATGGTGCTTATGGAATGCTTGGGATGATCAGACAAACTTTCAGAGAAACTATAATACTGGTGAGGTAGAAGTTAAGGGTTCCGTTATCTATCATAAGACAGAATATAAGGAGAGAAGGAATCATTATGCATTCTTCTCAGTAAATGCCCCAATCAATGGATTTGATTCCGATCGAGAAAGCTTTTTGGGAACCTATAATGGTTTTGAAAATCCCCAGGTAGTACTAGCAGGAAAGTCAAACAACTCAATGGCTGATGGCTGGCATCCGATTGCATCTCATTTTCTTGAAATCGATCTAGAGCCTGGTGAGTCGAAAGATTTGGTATTCCTTTTGGGATATGTGGAAAATAGCCAGGATGAGAAATGGGAAAGTAAAAATGTAATTAATAAGAAAAAAGCAGAAGAAATGATACATAAGTTCAAGCATACGGAGGCTGTTGATCATGCCTTTGCTGAATTGGCGGAATATTGGGATGGTCTGCTATCAAAATACATAGTGAAATCCTCTGAGAAAAAGATGGATCGAATGGTTAATATATGGAACCAATATCAATGTATGGTGACCTTTAATTTGTCCCGGAGTGCTTCCTATTTTGAATCTGGTATCGGAAGAGGTATGGGCTTCCGCGATTCCAATCAAGATTTACTAGGTTTTGTGCATCAGATACCAGATCGTGCAAGGGAAAGAATTATTGATTTGGCGTCTACACAGCTTGAGGACGGTGGAGCATACCATCAATATCAGCCATTGACGAAGAAAGGAAATAATGAAATTGGTGGTAATTTTAACGATGATCCTTTGTGGCTAATCCTTGCTGTCGTAGCCTATATCAAAGAAACAGGTGATTTTGATATTCTAGAGGTGATGACACCCTTTGATAATGATGTGAGTAAAAGCACATCCTTAGCGGATCATCTAAAGCGTTCTTTTGATCATGTATTGAATAATCTGGGACCCCATGGCCTTCCGTTAATTGGACGTGCGGATTGGAATGACTGCCTGAATCTGAACTGCTTCTCTACAGAGCCTGATGAGTCCTTCCAGACGACGACAAGCAAGGATGGTAAGGTTGCTGAGTCAGTCATGATTGCTGGAATGTTCTGTTACATCGGTGAAGAATATGCTAAGTTAATGGAAGAGGTAGGAAATCAAGTAGAGGCAGATCGTGCCCATGCTGAAGTTCATAAGATGCGGGAAGCGATAATGAAGTATGGCTGGGATGGATCTTGGTTTCTTAGGGCATATGATGATTATGGCAGAAAAGTTGGAAGTCAAGATTGTGAGGAAGGTAAGATATTTATTGAATCCCAAGGTTTTTGCATCATGGGTAAATGCGGTATTCAGGATGGTAAAGCAATTAAGGCTTTAGATTCTGTTAACCATTATCTAGGCACCAAATATGGGCTTGTACTTCAGAATCCTGCATTTACAAAATATTATATAGAATATGGTGAAATCTCTACCTATCCGGCAGGGTATAAGGAGAATGCAGGGATATTCTGCCATAACAATGCTTGGATTATAATAGCAGAGGCTTTGATGGGAAGAGGAGATCAGGCATTTGATTACTATACAAGAATTGCCCCTGCTTATACAGAGGAGCGCTCTGAAATTCATCGATTGGAGCCCTATGTATATTCACAGATGATTGCAGGTAAGGATGCTAAGCGGTTTGGGGAAGCTAAGAATTCTTGGCTAACAGGTACGGCTTCCTGGAACTTTGTGGCCATTTCTCAATATATTCTTGGTATCAAACCGGATTATAGAGGGTTAAGGATTGAGCCTTCTATACCAAAGGAATGGGACGGTTATCATGTTACCCGTCAGTTCCGAGGAGATACCTATCGGATTACTGTTCAGAATCCGGATCATGTCTCTACAGGAGTTGCTAAGATCATGGTTGATGGTAAAGAATTAGAGGGGAACATGATTGCCTTTGTAGGGGATGGTAAAGTCCATGAGGTTGAAGTGATCTTAGGATAGATACCATTCAATATCTACGAGTTGCGTAATGAAATCTACTGTGATATACTCTTTGCATTATTTATTGAAGGAAAGAACTTACATGAGAAAAACAATCTATTTTATTATAGCGATTCTGGCTTTTCTGGCAGCAGAAGTGCTTCAACTGTTATTGGCAGGTTTGCTGTCTGCTGCCTATGGAATAATCATTGCCATGAAAGGTGAGAGTACCTTAGATAATCATATACTTTATCTGATATCCATGGTTACTATTTTGATCTGTGGAATCGTATTTTTTCTTTGGTATTATTGGATGGTTCGGAGTGAGAGCAGAAAGCCTTGGAGAAGCCTATTGAACTCAAATCGTTGGGTAAGCTTATTTGGACTTGGGATCGGCTGCCAGTTACTGGTTTCAGGAGGAATGAGTCTGATCCAATCCTATTTTCCTAGAATATTTCATAATTATTCTGAAGTAATGGAACAGCTAATGAGCGGAAGCGCAACTATGGTTGCACTCCTTAGCATAATCATAGCTCCCATTGCAGAAGAACTAATCTTTCGTGGTGTTATCCTGCATAGTGCTAGTAAAGCAGGTTCTTTCCTGGCCGCTAATCTATTGCAGGGGGTACTTTTTGGAATCTATCATTGGAATCTTGTTCAGGGGATCTACGCAGCAGCCTTAGGCTTTCTCCTTGGTTATGTATGTAAAAAGTATCAATCGATCCTAGGTTCTATTCTATTGCATATGATCATTAACGCCAGCGCCTTCTTTGTTGTCTTATTTCCTGATCATATGATGGGATATCTTGCCATGTCAATGATTGGCCTTATATTATTTACGATCTCTATGAGATCTCTACTTCATAGGAATGGTAGAGTAGTAAAGGAATAAGTAGAAATTCATTATGCTTTTATGTATCTTATTAAAAAAATTATAGCTCTAAAAATTTTTCTTGATATTTTTTGATTCTTTTACTATACTATTTTATCATGATAGGATAATGAATAAGTTACCGTAATTCAACTGCACTTTACCAATGTAGAGGCGGTAAGAAAATGTGGTTAACATTATTCTTTGATACAAATAAAATTCCGAGATAACCTTTGAGAATCTAAGGAAGCTTGGAAGGAATAGAATAATCCGGGATGAAAAGTCTTGACCTAGGTAAGCAAGAGGCAGGAACTTATACGGTATATTTGAGAATTAGGCTTTCGTTTGCCTAATGATCTCTTATGCTTAGAATATCGTATAGTGATAAAGCGCCGTCATGCTAGAAGCAGTGGTTTGGACTGTTGTGCATAGAATGGCGCTATTCTTATCTATAATAACAATAGTAATTAATGAAAAAGATTGTGGTCGAATTCCGGTAGAAATTCGTTATTTGTAATCAAGAACCAATTTTGATTGAAAGGAGCTATGATATGAAAACAAAATCATCGAACAGGACAACAAAGCTTGTACAGATTTCCCTATTGGTGGCAATTATTCTACTTATGGCATTTACTCCAATTGGATATATTAGAACCTTGGGTTTAGAAATCACCTTAATCGTGATACCGGTGACAGTAGGTGCAATTATACTAGGACCAACAAGTGGTGCTATTCTTGGAGCTGTCTTTGGTGCAACCAGCTTTATTCAGTGCTTTGGTATGAGTCCTTTTGGTGCTGCTTTGCTAGCTATTAATCCATGGGCTACCTTTATCCTTTGTATGGTTCCCCGTGTATTAATGGGATGGCTGAGCGGATTAATCTATGCAGGATTAAAACGAGGGAATCGAAATAAGAATTTTGCAATGATGATCAGCAATTTATCCGGACCTCTTCTTAACACACTATTATTTATGACTACCCTGATCCTATTTTTCTATTCCACAGAGTTTATTCAAGGGATTGCAACTAGCTTGGGAACATCCAGTGTGATTGCTTTCGTCATAGCATTTGTAGGACTGAATGGTTTGATTGAAGCAGGAGCATGCTTTGTACTGGGAAGTGCAGTTTCAAAGGCACTAGATCTCTTTCAGCAGAAGGCAGGAAGTAAATATTAATGGTTTCTGTAATGTATTTATCCTGTCATGAAAGTATGTAATTCCCATGTAATGCTACTTACATTTTGAGGAAAAAATATTTAAAATATTTCTTGACATGTGTTATTCTACATGTTATAATTTATTAGCTGTGTAATAGATTACAGCATATGTTAAGAAGAGTATCCATCTCTCACCCCTAGCGTTGTTTATAATTGCGAACGGGTTAGGTAATACGAATATCATTGATTATTATCATAAGGTTACCTTGTGCCATATGATAAAGGTATGATTGAATGTGTGGTGGATAATCTTTATTATCTACCTTTTTTTTGTAGATAATTGTATAAGGATAGCAGAAACACTGCAAATAATGCGGAGTCCATCCGCTTGGAACTATGTAATGTATATTTAGCCTATGGAGGTGCAGTACTATTAGCGATTTAATGATTAATGAACAGATCAGGGACAGAGAAGTACGCCTGATTGGTGAAAACGGAGAGCAGTTGGGGATTATGTCAGCCAAGGAAGCAATGAAAATTGCAAGGGAAGCAGAGCTTGACCTTGTGAAAATTGCGCCTACAGCTAAGCCACCGGTATGTAAAATTATCGATTACGGCAAGTACAGATATGAACTAGCTCGCAAAGAGAAAGAAGCCAAGAAAAAACAAAAGGTTACCGAGGTAAAAGAAATCCGATTATCACCCAATATTGATGATAATGATTTGAATACCAAGGCAAACCATGCTAGAAAATTCTTAGTAAAAGGTGATAAAGTAAAAGTTTCACTGCGTTTTCGTGGCCGTGAGATGGCTCATACTGGATCATCTAAGGTAATCTTGGACGAATTCTATAAAAAGCTGGAAGATGTAGCGGTAATTGATAAACCGGCTAAGCTCGAAGGAAGAAATATGACAATGTTCTTATCAGAAAAGCGTTAAATATACTAAATATTACATCAGTATGGATAGGGATAGTTTAGGTTTAGGCTTGTCCTACTGAATTAATTATTAAGGAGGAAATATCATGCCAAAATTAAAAACAAGCAGAGCAGCTGCGAAGCGTTTCAAGAAAACAGGTACTGGAAAATTAAAGAGAATGAAAGCTTATAAGAGCCATATTTTAACTAAGAAATCCGCTAAAAGAAAAAGAAATCTCAGAAAAGCAGTTATGACGGATGAAACTAATATTAAGAATATGAAGAAAATCTTACCATATCTGTAAGAAAAGAGATTGTTGATAAGGAGGAAATAGAAGATGGCAAGAATTAAAGGCGGATTGAACGCTAGAAAGAAACACAATAGAGTATTAAAGCTGGCTAAAGGATACAGAGGTGCCAGATCAAAACAATATAGAGTTGCAAAACAGTCTGTAATGAGAGCATTAGCAACATCATTTGCAGGTAGAAAAGAAAGAAAGAGACAGTTCAGACAGTTATGGATTGCAAGAATTAATGCTGCAGCAAGAATGAACGGTCTTTCCTACAGCAAGTTTATGTATGGATTAAAGCTTGCAAATGTTGATATTAATAGAAAGATGCTTTCTGAAATGGCTATCAACGATGCAGAAGGTTTTGCTGCATTAGCAGAAGTTGCTAAATCAAAGTTGGCTTAAATTAGACAAGCCTTTTGCATGGATCACATAGATGCCATATATGCTATATAATAAAAAGCCCGTAATAATTAAGATATATCGAATATCTTAATTATTACGGGCTTTCTTATCGTATAAGAAAATCTCACACAATATTAATCGTTATCAATTGATATGCTGTGCGTACCTAAGCCCATTGCAGCTGATACAGGTAGAGAAAAACAGATTCCTTTACCAGCGGTGGCCAAACCAAATTCTTTCGTGATTTTTTCCATAATCCTATGTCTATGCTCATGGGGTGTTAGAATCATAACGATATCTTTTTCTGGCTGAATCGTGATTCCAAGAAATTTAGCAGCTTCTTCAGATCCTACACCTCTAGCATGTATTAGGGTTCCTCCGGTTGCACCGGCTGCTTTCGCTACATCCATTACCTCACTAAAGAGTCCGCCTGAAACAATAGATAATATTAAATCATAAGGTTCCTTTTGCATCATATGAAATTCCTCACTTTCACTCTTCCTATTATCATCCGCTGTAAGACATAGTTTAGATAGTATACTGCTACATCCGGATAATGAGATGGTAAATGCGATACCGGTACCTGGTTTGTTTAGGTCCATCTTTTTATGCATTTCATCTAATATTGAATTTGCCATAGTTTCTGTCATAACACTGAAGATTACCGACTTTTTAACTTCACCAAAGCCAAGGATATCATATATTTCAGAATTAGCAGCCCCATATCCGTGTAAGACCAGATTCACAGGTACTCTATTTTTTTTATAGATATCAATTACTTTATGCCCTAGACTATAATCTACAATAGATGTTAGCATCTGAATTCTGTTATTTGATATATGGTTGTTATCCATTACTAACCCTCCTGTCCATATGAGAGATCATCCTCTACGATATTGCCCCTATTATACTCTATATCTATATGACTAATCAATGATTTTTCTTCATTACCTTCAGTTATTTCATTTTGCTTGTGTTCCTCTGACTGGCTTGCCTGATCATTCTCTTCATCATAATCGATAATAGTCTCATCAATTAATGGTAGAGGCTCCTTACTAGACAATTTACTTGTTTTAATGCGATAAACTAAACCAAGGCATTGAATTGTTATCAAGGGCGTCATGGCAACCATGGCAACAATACCAAAAGCATCTGTTAGGATGTTTCCCCCGACTCCTTCCGATGCGCCCATAGCAAAAGGAAGGAGAAAAGTGGCAGTCATTGGACCGGAAGCTACTCCACCAGAGTCAAATGCAATCGCGGTAAATAAAGGTGGGACGAAGAAGGTTAGTAGTAGGGCTATAGCATAGCCAGGAATAATCATATACCAGATAGAGATGCCAAATAATACACGAAGCATAGCTAGTCCAACAGATACAGCCACACCTATAGATAGGCTAATACCCATTGCTCTTCCAGATATATTACCTTCTGTAATTTCCTCAACCTGCTGTTTTAACACATGAACCGCTGGTTCTGCGGCTACAATGAAAAAGCCAATTAACATACCGAGGGGGAGTAGAGACCAACGGTAGGAACCAGATGCAAGTTTAATTCCTATATAATGCCCTGCAGGCATAAATCCAACATTAACACCGGTTAAAAAGAGTACCAATCCAAGAAAGGTATAGACTACACCAACTACAATCTTAAGTAATGGACGCCGACTGATTCGGAGTGCAAATACTTGAAAAATTATAAACATTACAATAATGGGTAATAGAGCTATTACAACTTCCCAGGCAAAATGAGGAAGATTTGATAGAAACAAAAGAAATATTTCAGAGAACCGATCGAGAGTTGGAACTGATATTGGATTATAACTTCCAGAAGAGGAATTATAAAACATACCCAAGATTAATACCGTAATAATCGGACCGACTGAACATAGAGCTACAAGACCAAAGCTATCTTCTTCTGTTGTTTTATCCCCACGGACAGAGGCTAGTCCAATACCTAAAGCCATAATAAATGGTACCGTAATAGGCCCAGTAGTTACACCTCCGGAATCAAAAGCAACTGCAAGGAAGTTTTCATGGGTAAAAATTGCAAGTAGGAATACTAATAAATAAAGGCCAATTAGTATATGAGAAAGCTTTATTTGAAATAAGATACGCAAAAATGAGATAACTAAAAATATTCCTACTCCAATGGCCACGGCATTAATTAATACAGCGTCAGGAACTGCCGGCGTCTGACTAGCCAAAACTTTCAGATCTGGTTCAGCAATTGTAATAAATGCACCGATAAATAAGGTAGTTACGATGACTAGAGAAAGCTTCCGACTTTTGGTTAGATAGGAGCCCATCTTTTCTCCTATGTTCATCATGGAAATGTCAGCACCAAGTGTAAAAAAAGTCATTCCAATAATTAATAGGAGTGCACCAATTAGAAAAAGTACAATGGAATAGAAAGGCATAGGAGTAAATGTAAAGCTTAGTAGTAGTACAATAAAAGTAACGGGAAGAACAGAATATAATGCTTCCCAAAGTTTAATTTTAAGTTGTTTCTTCATATATCACCTCTCAGTTATGATTTTTTGAGCATATAGAATATAATATATAGAGAAAATATCACATCTTATACCACAATATTCTACTAAATATTAGAATCCTTCGCAATACTCATCTGGTTATTTCCAGAAAATTTTATAAGAATCTGATTGTCCATAATTAATGGTAAACTAATTAAGCTACTAATATTAAAAATTGATTAAAGAGATTTAATTATATTGCAGGAATATGAAATATGAAGTATGATTAAAAGGTAAATATTTCAAAAACTTGTAAGATTATCTTTAGGAGGTCTCTATGAGAAATAAACTTACCAATGTTTTATGGGGATTGTTTTTTATTGCTATAGGAATAGGCTTTGCAGGGGATGTATTAAGACTTTGGGATTTCGAACTATTCTTTGATGGTTGGTGGACACTACTAATTATTATACCTTGTTTTATTAGTATGATCCAATCTGGCTTTGGAGTAGGCTCGACCATGGGCTTTATCATCGGAGTACTTTTGCTCATGTCTTATTGGGTGGATTTTAATTTTAATGTGATGAAGCTGATTGTACCTGCGATCCTAATTTTTATTGGACTTCGAATCCTCTTCCAGAGTGCATTTAGAAAAACAATCCGTTATGATGATAACGTATATCGGGAAAGTGGAGAGGGCACATCGGGATATAGCAGTGCATCCAACAATCCATCGGAATACTCAGCCATCTTTAGTAGTAACAAGATACATGTGGATGATAATTTTTTTAGAGGAACCAATTTAAATGCAGTGTTTGGAGCGATCGTTCTAGATTTAAGGGATCTCCAACCCCAGCATGATATAGAGATAAATGCGACCGCTATTTTTGCAGGAATTGATATATTTGTTCCAAAAGGAGTTCGAATCAAGGTGAATAATGTTCCGATTTTTGGTGGAGTAGATGTTAAAACTGAGCAAACAGCAGATGTGAATGCGCCAACGATTTATCTGAACTCTACCTGTATGTTTGGAGGTATTGATATTAAATGAGTACATTCCAAAAAGTAATTAAATATTGTGCAATAGCCTTTGCTGTAATGCTCGCAATAGGTATTATAACTACTATGGCTAGTGCAGCTACTGCGATCATATCCTTAGTATCTGGAGTATCCGGTAAGTTTGTACATCGTGATAGTGTTAATGTTGATTTTAATCAGGATCGTATAACTAGGAAGGACTTATCGGAAAGCTTTCAGGATGTGAAAAATCTAGATATCGATATTGACACAGGAAGTCTGCAAGTAATAAATGGGGATACCTTACGTGTGGAAGCAGAAAATGTTCCTGATGATTTTGAAGCTAAGGTCACCAGCAATGGAACCTTAATTCTAAGGGAAAAAGCACGTCATATTAATTTCCTTTGGTTTAACTTTAATATCAATAACAATTTAAATTCTAAGATAATCCTATATCTTCCAGCAGATTTGAAATTAAAGGAGACCGAAATCGATACCGGAGCCGGTAAAGTTACCATAGAGGGTTTAAGTACCAAGGAGTTATTTATCTCTGCTGGCGCTGGTAATGTGGATGGAAGGAATATACAAGCGGATAAAGTAGTATTGGACGGTGGAGTTGGATCCGTCTCCTTTAAGGATATCTATTTTGAGGATATGGATCTAGATTGCGGAGTAGGTAATGTTTGGATCGAAGGAAAAGTTATTGGAGATAGTACGATTGACTGCGGTGTAGGAAATGTGGATTTAAATTTGATTGGCAGACCGGAAGATTATGATTTTGATATCGAAGCAGGAGTAGGAAGAGTGCGCTTGAATGGAGAACGTATTTCGAAAGAATATCGTAAAAACAATGAAGCTGCTTCTTCTATAGAAATTGATGGGGGAGTTGGTAACGTCGAAATTAATTTTACATCAGTCGGAGAAGATTTTTAAAATTTAGAGTAAAATTCATTTCACGAAAAATTTAAAGGATAATTCTTGCATTCTTTGTATACAAATATTAAAATAAGGCAGAATAATTGGAGGGGACGTTAGTAATTTCAAAAGCGTCCCTATTCATGACTCGTTTTTTTACTAGATTGCAAAGGAGAGAAAAATGAGCAAAAAAAATGTACTGGGGCTAATCCTCTTTGGCTTTATCACCACAGTCGGTTTATTTATCGGTGTGGATTATATGATAGACCGGGGAGCAAAGGTTGGCACTGAGCAAAACCAATATGATATTACGAAGGAAGAAAGGTCAGAAAATAGTGCAGAAGATAATGCAGCCCTGATTGCTAAAGTCGATCCATGGCTTACAGCCAATCCTACAGATACAAAACAAGAAAAAATCACCAGGACATCAGAAGGCTTGGAGAATACAAAGGAAGCTCAGACGGATATCAGCAAGCAAGGAGAAGAAAGTCAAGATAAAGATACAGTCAGCAATGAAACGAACATCTCTAATGAAAACTCAGAAACACCAAGTCAAGGGAATGGAGATAATGGAGCCAATTTATCCGAAGCACAGAAGGTTGATCGTAACGATAATCTTGTAGTAGACAATATCACCGCAAACGAAGAATTAGAAGATATAACAACAGCTAGCGAAACGATTGAGGAGGCTTCGGCCAATACATTAGGGAAACCTATTCTTACTGCACCGGAGCTGGAATTAATCTATAATTG
>JAAYQP010000042.1 GCA_012519195.1 Clostridiales bacterium
ATTAAATTAGAACAATAAAACAAACAATATTTATAAGACATAAATATATTATGTCAACTCAGGAGGATTATTGTGTTTACAGAAGAATTATTTCAAAGTTACAAAGCTATGGGAATCGACCAGAAAGTATTGGACTTTTCCATAGAAACTGAAAATCAATTATTGGAACGATTTCGAAAGCTAGATGATATAGCAGAGTTTAATCAGTTAAAGATACTAAAGGCAATGCAGGATAATCGGGTAAGTGATATCCATTTTGCTGCAACTACCGGTTATGGTTACAATGATATCGGCAGAGATACTTTAGAACAAGTATATGCCGATGTTTTTCATGCTGAGGACGCATTGGTTCGCCCCCAATTAATGAGCGGTACCCATGCCTTAACAGTTGCTTTAGCAGGCAACCTTCGCCCGGGAGATGAGATCTTATCACCAGTGGGCAAACCCTATGATACCCTGGAAGGAGTTATCGGGATCACAGAATCGAAAGGTTCTCTGGCAGAATACGGAATTACTTATGCCCAAGTCGATTTACTTCCCGATGGTGGTTTTGATTGGGATGGGATAAAATCCGCAATCAATCCTAGGACAAAGCTTGCAACGATTCAACGATCCAAGGGCTATGCTGAGAGACCAACCTTATCAGTAGAACGCATTGGGGAATTGATCCGTTTCATAAAAGAACAAAATCCGAATATTATTTGTATGGTAGATAATTGCTATGGTGAATTTGTTGAAACGATTGAACCAACAGATGTAGGTGCAGATCTTTGCGTTGGTTCCCTGATAAAGAACCCTGGCGGCGGTCTGGCACCAACCGGTGGATATATTGTAGGGCGCAGGGAATATGTAGAGAATGCAGCCTATCGCTTAAGTTCTCCGGGACTTGGAAAGGAAGTTGGTGCAACCTTAGGACTGAATGCTACCCTGTACCAAGGTTTCTTTTTATCCCCTCAGGTTGTATCTGGTGCTATAAAAGGAGCGATCTATGCCGCTAACCTTTATGAAAGGCTAGGGTACTCGGTATTACCAAATGGAACAGAGGAACGCTATGATATCATTCAGGCTGTGACATTGGGATCAGCAGAAGCAGTGATCGCCTTCTGTAAAGGTATTCAAGCTGCTGCGCCGGTGGACAGCTATGTAACACCGGAACCTTGGGCTATGCCAGGCTACCAATGCGAAGTCATCATGGCGGCAGGAGCTTTCGTTCAAGGTTCCTCCATTGAGTTGTCCGCAGATGCTCCTATCAAACCCCCTTATACGGTCTTCTTCCAAGGCGGCTTAACCTGGCACCATGCCAAGTTCGGTATCCTTATGTCATTACAGAAATTGTACGAAGCAGGATTGATTAAATTATAAGAGCTTTCATGTTACATACAAGATAACCATTTTCTGAGCGAAGTTTGCGTGTAAACACGCCAGGGAGCGAAGAAATTATATATCTTGTATATAGAAAATGGCATTGTTCTAAAGTTTCGCAATGATCTGGTAGATTGTTGTTAAAGAAAGGGCAAAAACGAATTTATCATATACAAAATTATGTTCTTGTGATAAAATGTTATAAGAATTTCCATAAAACTTAAGCCGGTTTCCCGGAAGGAGGCATAGCAATATGGCTAGAACATATGGCAAAAACAACTGGGCTTTATTTTTATTAATACTTGCCGGACTCGTAATTGGAAGTTTTTTAGGGCACTTAGTTGAAAAAAATCAGTATTTATCATGGTTAAATTATGGTATTGAATTTGCCATCGGTGATACCAAAACCGGTGATATTATAGCTATTGATCTAGGTGTTCTTGTCATTCAATTCGGAATTCAACTTAAAATTACAATTGCAAGTGTGATTGGTGCTATTGCATCCATTATTATCTATAAAAAGATATAGTGTAAACTTATGATTCATGATCCATCTGATTTCTTGGAGAGAGGAAAAAAGGAGGATATCATGAACCAAAATCACTTAACCGTCAAGGACCTTCCCGCGTCCGAACGACCCTATGAGAAATGCGAAAAGTATGGAGCAGGTGTATTATCCGACGCAGAGCTACTCGCAGTGATCATACGAACCGGAACGAAAGAGAAAAGGGCAATTGATCTAGCAGTTAATATCTTAAATTATTCTACTGCCTATCCAGGATTAAAAGGCTTAAACTACCTGACCCTAAAGGAATTAATGAATATTAAAGGGATTGGAAGGGTTAAAGCAATTGAACTTCTTTGTCTAACAGAATTGACAAAACGTATGGCAAAAGAAATGCATAAGGAAAGTTTAAAATTAATTACTCCGCAGAGTGTTGCAGATTACTTTATGCAGGATATGCGTCATCTTACCCATGAGCAGGTCATACTATTAATGTTAGATTCAAAAAATAGAATTATTAAAGATATGATCGTTTCTACAGGAACCGTGAATACCTCTTTAATGCCTGTCAGAGAAATCTTTGTACAGGCATTAAAGTATGAAGCAGTGAATATTATTGTACTCCACAATCATCCCAGTGGCGATCCATCTCCCAGTTCGGAAGACATCCGGGTTACCAAAAGATTGTTGGATGCAGGTAATTTAATAGGAATCACGCTTATGGATCATATTATTATTGGCGATAATAGATATATCAGCCTAAAGGAAAAAGGATTATTTTAATGTAAGGTAACCAAGGAAAGAAGATTACTAAATGATTCTACGACTACTTAGGTGAAAGGTTTAGGAGGTAACATAATATGGCTCTAAGAGTATTTGGAATAGATCTCGGTACAAGCACGATTAAGATATACAGAAAAGGACAGGGTATTGTATTAGATGAACGTAACATCATTGCGATTGCGGACAGAAAGAACGTAATAGCAGTAGGTGATGAGGCTTACGATATGTATGAAAAAGCACCGGCTAATATTGCAGTTACTTACCCTGTTAGAAATGGCGTTATAGCAGATGTTGCGAATATGCTAACTTTACTTAACCATTTTATGCAGAAGATCTTTGGATCAAAAAGACCGGGAGCTGCCGACTATATCGTAGCTGTTCCTACTAATATTACAGAAGTTGAACGACGTTCTTTCTACGAACTGATTGTCAATTCCAATCTAAAGGTAGGTCATATTAAAATCGTTGAAAAACCAGTTGCCGATGCCGTTGGAGCTGGTCTTGATGTAATGACAGCTCGGGGTGTTATGGTTGTCAATATCGGGGCGGACACAACGGAAGTTTCTATCCTTTCCCTGGGTGGTATCGTACTAAGTAAGCTTATACCAATCGGGGGAAATAAACTGGATGAGTCAATTAAAAGTATTGTAAAAAGAAAATACAATCTATATATTGGTGATAAAACAGCAGAAAGTATCAAGAAGAAACTGGCCTGTGCCATTCCTCAGGTGGAAGGATCCGTTAAGGTTTATGGCCGTGATGTAGTTACTGGATTACCAGCGGAGATGGAGGTCAGCTCGGATACGGTATATGAAGCAATATCGGAATATCTCTATGCCATCATTGATGCCATTAAGATCATTCTGGAGCGTACTCCGCCAGAAATTTCTTCCGATATTATAGATAGCGGTATCTATATTACTGGTGGTTCTGCGAAAATATTCTCCCTTGATGAGTTAATTCACAAGGAAACCGAATTAAAAATTAACATCTGTCCGGATTCTGCCAATACCGTTGTAAATGGTTTAGGTAAGATTATGGAGGATCATAAGCTTTCCACTCTAGCGGATTCTTTAAAACCAAAAACATTTGTAAGATAGATACTGCCGCGTATGAGTAGCAGGAGGTCATAAATGAAACGAAGGACAAAATTTCATATAAATCCGAAGCATGTCTTAATTGCAGGGATCATTCTATGCCTTGGGCTCATCGGGATATCATTTCGTTTCGGAGAGCATTTGACACCGGTTCGTGCTGCAGTTGGATCCGTATTTGTTCCGATGCAAAAAGGAATTAATATCGTTGGCAGCTATATATCCGGCAAGCTGGACACTTTTAAGAATATGAATGATTTATTGGAAGAGAATGCGAAATTAAAGGATCAGATCAATGTACTGATCTATGAAAATAAAATGCTATTACAGGACAAATATGAGCTTGACGGATTACGCGAGCTTTATGAGTTAGATCAAAAATATTTGGATTATCCAAAGGTTGCAGCCCGGGTAATTAGTAAGGACCCTGGTAACTGGTATAGTGTATTTGAAATTGACAAAGGTACCAAGGACGGATTGAAGGAAGACATGAATGTATTGGCTGGAAACGGTCTTGTTGGTATTATTACAGAAGCCCATTACAATTATTCCGTTGTTCGAGCCATTATTGATGATAAAAGCAATGTTAGCGGTATGTTTTTAAAAACCTCGGATACCTGTATGGTTCGAGGAGATCTGCAGCTGATGGATGAAGGTAAAATTCGTGTAGAGTTGATTGGAAAAGATGCTGAAATAGAAGAGGGCTATGAAGTAGTTACCTCCCATATCAGTCCAAATTTTCTACAGGGGATCTTAATTGGATACGTTAGTGACATTGAATTAGATGCCAGTAATATGACGAAAACAGCTTATCTGACACCGGCTGTAGATTTTGAACATTTGGAGGAAGTACTTATCATAACTGAGCTGAAAGAACCTCGGCTTGATGAAGCTCCTACAGAATAAGAAAAAGCGGGTAATAATGTGAAACGACTGATTGTTTATTTATTAGAAATTATATTATGTTTTGTAATCCAGACGTCTACCTTCCATTATTTCGAACTAGCAGATGTCATGCCAAATTTATTGCTAATTCTGGTGGTTTCTAATGCCTATATGCGAGGTAGATTAACCGGACTTAGCATCGGTTTTTTTAGTGGTCTTCTGATCGATTTGATTTTCGGCGATGTGATTGGGCTTTCCGCCCTATTATATATGGTTATTGGCTATTTTATTGGATTTACAAATAAAATATATTCAAATGATGATTATACCCTACCCATTGTATTTGTGGCAATTAGCGATTTGGTATATGGATTTTTCTACTATATCGTTGAATTTTTATTGAGGGGCCGCCTAAACTTTTTATTATATTTTAGTAGAATTATTTTACCTGAAATGATCTACACAATAGCAGCCTCCGTTATATTTTATAAATTATTTCATATGATTAATAACCATCTAGATCGTAAGATTAACGAGGAGGATTAAGTTGTTCGATATCGTACTTGACTATATAAAGAAAATATTGAAATCGAGATTATTTCCCATTACGATCATTTTTATCGGTTTATTTTCTATTATCATTTATCGTTTGTTTGTACTTCAGATAGTTAATGGGCCGGTTATCGCAGAGAAGACAAATTTAAAGGATACCAAGACCCGTGAAATTAAAAGCACCAGAGGCAACATCTATGATCGAAACGGGAAGCTACTGGCGTCTAATGTACTTTCCTATTCGGTAATGATGGAAGATAGCTCTGCCATTACCTCTAATGAACAGAGAAATAAAGTAATCCACCATTTAATTAATATCATAGAAAATAATGGGGATACCTTAGATAATAAGTTTTTTATTAGACAGAATGAAAATGGAGAATTTGAGTTTACTGTCGAAGGTTCTGCTTTGACTCGATTTAAGAAAAATGCATTTGCCTATATGATGGAAGATGATGAGTTAACGCAGGAACAAAAAGATGCAACTGCCGAAGAAGTTTATGAATTCTTAAAACATGGTACTGGTGATAATTATACCGATATGTTTGGTATCTCAGACGAATATTCGGTCGAGGATACTTTAAAA
>JAAYQP010000307.1 GCA_012519195.1 Clostridiales bacterium
AATTGAAGGTACATTCCATCACCCGCCGTTATCATGCCATTGTTTATAATACCTTTAAAACAGATTGTGGAAGAATCGAGGCTCCGATCGGTAGGCATCCGAAAGATCGTAAAAAGATGGCTGTCAATTATAAAAATGGAAAAGAAGCAGCAACAAATTATCGGGTAATTGAAAATTTAGCAAATCAATATGCCTATATTGAATGTGCCTTAGAGACTGGACGTACCCATCAAATTCGAGTCCATATGGCGAGTATTCACCATCCTCTACTTGGAGATCGGGTATATGGTCCAGAAAAAGACCCTTTTCATCTTGAAGGACAAGCCCTGCATGCAGCTGTCCTTGGCTTTATCCATCCAACAACAAAAGAGTATGTAGAATTCAAAGCACCATTACCGGATTATTTTACCGATTTGTTAGAGAAATTAAGGCATAAGGGGTAGCTTTCATTGAAGAGAAAATTAATCGATACCTTAATAGAATGGAAAAATTCCTATGATCCGAATCATAAGACCAAAAGGCAAGTCATACCATATAAACCAATCCTTTTATTTGGTGCAAAGGGGGTAGGTAAAACCTATCTAGCCTATGATTTTGCCAAGTCATTTTTTGATCAGATCTATTATATTAATATGGAAAATGGAGAGCATCTAAGCGGTCTTTTTTCCAAGGATGAGAGTGTCATTGAAAGTAAGCCAGAAAACACAATTATCATTCTGGATGAAATTCCTTTCAACTCAGAAACAATGAGAGAAATTAAGCAGTTCCTTGCATCTAGATCCTTTCCTTTTATCCTAGCAATATCAAGTAAACCGATCACCGATGAAGGAAAGGAGATCTTTCAGACCCTTCCCGTCTATCCTATGGAATTTGATGAGTTTTTAACAGCAAGCGGGAATGAATGGTATATAGAAGTAATCATGACTCATTTTGCTTCTAATAAAAAAATACCTGAAATCGTACATAAGGAACTTCTGGCCCTCCATCAGCTATATCTACAAATAGGGGGAATGCCTGGAGCGATCAATGAATACATCAATATGGCATCTACGATAAATATTATGGAACAACATCGTATTCTCGTAAGTGCTTATTATGATTGTATTAGGAAATTTAATAGCGATAGTGAAGCCTTAAAGATGAAGCAGGTTTTTGACAGCTTATCGCTTCAACTGTTAAAGGATAATAAGAAATTTCAATACAATCTGATTCGCAAAGGCACGACATCTGCAATGTATAAGGAGGCTATTCAAAAGCTTACAGAAAACCATTATGCCATTCAATGCAATAAGATAGCAGGGATAGGACTTAAGGAAGAGGACGCTTCTAACTTCAAGCTATATTTACCGGATACCGGACTATTATACACACAAATCAAGGAAGCGATGGAAGCACAAACGGATCTTCATGTGAAATCTAAGCAGACAGGGAAGAATAAAATGATTCGGAACCGGGATAAGGCATTACTAGAAAATTATGTGGCACAATCCTTGCAGGCCAGAGGATATTCTTTCGGATTTTGGGAATCAAATTCCATGGCTAAAATAGATTTCATAATAGAAAAAGATCAATCACGAATACCGATCGAAATCCATTGTAGCAACAATACACGTTCTAAAAGTATTAGTGTTTTAAAACAGCACTACCAATTTCCTTATGCAATCAAAATATCATCAAAGAATTTTGATTTTTCAAATCAGATAAAATATATACCTTACTATGCAGTTTTCTGCCTCTAGGTGGTAATACTTACCAATATTATTAAGAATTCATTAAGAAAATAGTTGACAAATATTTTCTATTAAGGTAGTATAGAAATTAAAGCGGTTATCTACTGTTGTAGATGGCATAAAAAGCTATAATTATATTTTATTCTACAGTAGTATCTTCAATATACATATGATCGACATAATATCATCTTAGTTTCCATCATAAACAAAAATCATCCAAACGTCTTGCTTGTTATTACTAATTTTCCTATGATTATGTAAGTGTTACAGCTGTAGAATGTTAGAATTCGGTAGAAGGGGTGTAGTAAACATGGCACGACCAGACATACGTCTTCATGAGGGTGAGCTTAATGTAATGGAATTATTATGGTCAAACAAAGCATTGGCTGCAAAAGATATCTCTAAAATAATTAAGGAGTATATCGGTTGGGAGAAAAACACAACCTATACGGTAATTAAACGACTGATCGATAAGGGTGCCGTAAAACGTGAGGATCCCGGTTTTATCTGCAGGGCAGCAATATCCAAAAGAGCAGTACAAAATATCGAGACGAAAGCCTTGCTTAATAAGCTATACAATGGATCCTTAATTACATTTTTAAACGAATACTTAAAAAACCAAGATTTATCACGCTCTGAAATCATGGAGTTGGAGCGTATTATTGGAGAGAAAAGCTTCTAATTACTTACAAATGCATAAATATATTACATGACTATAAAGCCTTACTTAGATAAGGCTTTTTTTGTTGGAAAGTTCGTCCTATTGAATAAAAATCCATCATAAGATCTAGTATTATTTGGGACATATTTCCAGATCAGTATTGATTAATCAAAGGGTAAATGGTAAAATATGGTTGTACCTATAATCATTTTTAAGAAAGGTGGATAATAATGAGGCATTTGAAAAAGTTTCTAGTATTCATACTTATTCTTGCCTTAGTAATGCTTCCAGTTACACCAGCAAAAGCTAGTTTACAATTCGAAGACCTTAATATTGATGGATATACAGTAATCATTCATACAAATGATACGCATTCAAGAGCGATTCCAGATAGAGCGCAAGGACAAATGGGTTTCACAGCAGTCAGTGCATTGAAAAAGTTTTGTGAAAATCATGGTGCTGAGGTGATTCTTCTAGATGCAGGTGATACCCTCCATGGTTTACCTTTTGCAAATCTGGTGAAGGGAGATCGTATTGTAAATATCATGAATCTGATTAGATATGATGCTATGACTCCTGGTAACCATGATTTCAACTATGGAGCAGATACCTTGAAAGCCTTATCTATGATGATGGATTTCCCCTTACTTTCCGCAAATATTAAATTAAAAAATGAGAATACCGAGTTTTTCAAGGATCATATTGTCATTGTAAAAAATGGAATTAAATTCGGTATTTTCGGGCTATCTACTCCGGAAACCTCCTATAAGACAAATCCAAAAAATGTAGAAAACATTGTTTTCCATAATCCAATTTCTGCAGCAAAGGAAGAAGTTGCCGAGCTTAAAGCAATCGGAGCAGATTTTATTATCGCCCTAGCACATCTGGGAGTGGATGAGGGAAGTGAATATACCTCAAAATTAATTGCAAAAGAGGTTGAAGGCATTGATTTAATTGTTGATGGACATAGTCATACGGTATTTGAAGAAGGATTTCAAGTGAAAGATACTCTAATTGTCAGTACAGGTGAATACATACAGAATATCGGTGTAGTTGCTATTAATCCAGAGGGTAAAATCGCTGGTGCAGGACTAGTAAACCAAACAATATTTACAGAAACGGATCCGGCGATCGATGCATTAATCGCTTCTTATAACAAGATGCAAGAAGAACTTCTTACCGAAGTAGTAGGAAGTACAAAGGTAGAATTGGATGGTATCCGCGAGCATGTTCGTACCAAAGAAACGAATCTTGGTAATCTAGCAGCCGACGCTTTCCGCTGGAAAACAGGAGGTGATCTTGCATTTACCAATGGTGGTGGTATTCGAGCTTCGATCAATGTTGGTGATATTACAAAACAAGAAATCGTAACATCCTTCCCCTTTGGAAACTATATTGTCACAAAAAAGGTTACCGGGGAAGCTCTATTAATGGCTTTAGAACATGGAGTAAGGATCTATCCTGAGCCCAATGGAGGTTTTCTACAAGTATCTGGTATCACCTTTACCATGGACCCAAAGAAACCAGCAGGAAGCCGTATTGTAGAAGCGAAAGTAAATGGAAAAGCACTAAATCCAGATGCCGAATATTTACTAGCAACCAATGATTTTCTCGTAATCGGAGGTGATGGCTATACCATGTTAACCGATTTCCCGACGGTAAATGAATTCGGCTCCATGGAAGAGATTATTATAGAATATCTTCAACACATTGGTGAAGTAAAAATTAATAATGAAAATCGGATATCTATACTGAATCCTGAGGAACTGGCAGATGGATTTACCAAAGAAGCAGAAGATGAAAGAGCAGGGGAAAAGGAGACCACTTATCCAAATTTCGAAGGTATGAGCAAGAATCAGGATGGATACTATATCTATATTATTAAAGAAGGGGATTATCTCAGGAAAATAGCCGTTAACCTCTTTGGTGTGGAAAGTGATTGGAAACTAATCTATAAGTGGAATAAAGATATCATAAAGCATCCGGACCTTATCTATACCGGTGTAGGCTTAAAAATTTATCCAGATAGAGATAAATAATCGTAATTAAAATCAAGAATAAGTATATACAGTGCAGCATCCGACAATCATTCAATAAGGAAGGCGGTATTAAATCGACCTTCCTTATTTTAATCTTATCCTTTTTAATCTTAGGGCCTAATTCTAATGAAATCTTAATCGCTAATGTATAGATATTTTTATTTAGAACCTTTATAATAATATCAAATCATAAATGTTAAATATATATAGAATAGTAATATCCATAAGATTATTAATAAAGAAATCCATCTAATCTTATAATAAATTTGGGAAAATGGAGGATGAAATATGGCAAAATTCGAAAGAACAATGAATGGTCAATTTGATGCGGTTGTTCGTCAATTAGAAGATGACATAATAAACAGTGCTGCATCCATGAATTTGGTTGATAAAAGTGATTATATAACCAATGATACCAAGGTAGCGGTCAGAGTTTATGATCAGTATTTTATGAGAAATAGTAGTAGGGCCTCCTTAAATGTAACGATCATTGGACAAGGAGACCATATTTTTATATCGGCAATTGGTGCTGGTGGCGGAACTGGTATTATATTTAACTTCAACTGGGGTGCGGAAGACGATATGGTCGATGTAGTAAGAAGAAGTGTAGAGAGGATGATAAATT
>JAAYQP010000308.1 GCA_012519195.1 Clostridiales bacterium
AATCTACTTGTACAGAATGGTCGATTACCAAATCTACTGGTACCTCAGGATTGATCCGATCCGGTCCTGCTGTATCTCTAGTAGCCGATTTTCCATTTTCATCATCTCCAACCATTGCGCAACGCATGGAAGCTAAGTCAAGTACCGCCGGTACTCCGGTAAAATCCTGAAGGATAACACGGGCTGGTTTAAATGGTACCTCAGTTTCTTTATTCTGACCTTGAAGCCACTTCGCTAGGCTAATAATATGTTCCTCTTTAATTACATGTCCATCGCACTGTCTTAGTACGGATTCCAATAATACCTTGATGGAATAAGGCAAGGGTTTAATATCATAGCCTTTCTCCTCTAAGGCCTTTAAACTATAATAATCATAGGTTTTACCATTTAACTTTAGTTGTTTTCTTGCTATCGCTTTTAAATTCAATTTATCACCTTCCATTATTGTAAAGCTATGAGTCATATCTTGTTTCATCGACTTCTCGTTTAATTTAGTACCATACAGTAAATCAACTTATAATTTCTTTGGGCCGTCACCAATCTCTACCACATAGAAATCTGCTTTGTAGCCTATTTTCTCTTCGTAAGCCTTACCAACATTCTCAATAAAGGAATCAATGGCATCGTTCTTAACGATGTTGACAGTACATCCACCAAAGCCAGCACCTGTCATTCTTGCTCCAATGACCCCTTCCTGTTTCCATGCGCTTTCTACTAAGGTGTCTAATTCAATTCCGGTTACCTCATAGTCATCCCGTAGAGAAACATGGGAAGCGTTCATCAAAGCACCAAATTTTTCGATATCTTTCCCTTTTAATGCTTCAACCGCATGGATAGTTCTCTGATTTTCATATACAGCATGTCTTGCTCTCTTGATTAAAATTTCATCTTTTATAACACTCTTATGATTTTCAAATTCTTCCTCTGACAAATCTCCAAGAGTTTCGATATCTACAACAGTTTTCAGTCTTGCTAATGCTTCCTCGCATTCGCTTCTTCTTTCGTTATATTTGGAATCACCTAATCCCCGCTTTTTATTACTGCAGGCAATTACTAATTTTGCATCTCCCAGTTCAATTGGAGCATATTCGTACTCTAGGTTACTGGTATCTAGGAATATTGCATGTTCTCTCTTACCCATAGCAATTGCGAACTGATCCATAATACCACAGTTAACACCATTAAATTTATTTTCTGCATATTGAGATATTAATGAAATCTTAATAAGATCATAGTCAAAACCGTTCAGCTCTTTTGCTATAAAACCAGTTAATACTTCAATACTAGCAGATGAAGATAATCCAGAACCATTCGGTATATTTCCAAAATAAACAATATCCATACCCTTATGAGCATGATAAGAATGTTCTCCTAACGCCCAAAGAACACCCTTTGGATAATTTGCCCAGTCATCCTCTTTCTTGAAGACTAAATCATCTAAGGAAGAAGTTATGATCCCCTTCTCCTTAAAGTTAGCAGAATAGAAGCATAGCTTCCGATCCTCACGTTCACGTACTGCAGCATAGGTACCAATGGTTAATGCGCAAGGAAAAACATGACCCCCATTATAGTCTGTATGCTCCCCAATCAAATTTACCCTTCCCGGAGCAAAATAAACCCTGACACCTTCGGTGTCACCAAATACTTCTTTAAAATAGTTTAACATTGTATTTTTCATAGTATCTTCCCCATTCTATGTTTTATTTTTTCCGCAAATCTCCCTTACTATGAATAGAGCATAAGCGATTATCTGTTAGAAAATCGGGTGGATTTCCTATTGCATCCTATTCTACCATAGAAAAACAAAGATAAAAAGACTTTATTTTATGAACATTCCTATACAACAAGATGAATTGACAAGCCAAATCACTTGACAAAATAATAGGCTGTCCAAAATGGCAGTTAATAAAGGGGGTACTGGTATTCCCCTAATGCACCGTTAGGAGAACTTGTGCAATGATTTGTAAAGGCGAAAGCGGACTTTAGGTCCGATTTAGACTTACAAATCATTGTGCATGTACTCCTGTCGGTGTGTGAGGGAATACCAATACCCCCTTTATTATTAATTACCTTTTTAAGACAGCCTCAAAGTTAATCTATACATTAATTTAATTCGTAATATACGATAATATACGAATAAAATCTTGTAATCAAGCCAAATAATTTCTCATATTTTTTAGTGCTGATTTTTCCAGTCTACTAACCTGTGCTTGGGAAATATTAATTTCTTGTGCCACTTCCATCTGTGTTTTACCATCAAAGAATCGGAGCTTAATAATATTATGTTCCCTTGGTGAGAGCTTGCTCATAGCCTCCTTAAGAGAGATTTGTTCAATCCAATTTTCTTCCCGATTCTTTTTATCACTTACCTGATCCATGATATAAAGGGCATCTCCCCCTTCTACATAGACCGGATCATAAAGAGATACCGGACTTTGGATTGCATCAAGAGCGTAAACGATATCTTCCTTACTGATACCTATTTCTTCCGCAATTTCATTAATTGTAGGCTCCTTTTCATTCTTTTTCACCAATGCTTCTTTGGCATAAATCGCCTTATAAGCAGTATCTCTTAAGGAGCGACTGACACGTATTGCGTTGTTATCCCTAAGATATCTTCGAATCTCTCCTATAATCATCGGCACTGCATAGGTAGAAAACTTTACGTTCTGTGTTACATCAAAATTATCAATCGCTTTCATTAATCCAATACAGCCAATCTGAAACAGATCATCGACATTTTCATTGCTATTGGAGAACCGTTGAATTATGCTGAGAACCAATCTCAAATTACCTTTAATATAGAGTTCTCTCGCTTCTTTGTCCCCATTCAATATCCTTTGAAACAATTCTTCCTTTTCACTGTTTTTTAACAATGGCAGCTTAGATGTATTAACACCGCAAATCTCAACCTTATAAAGAGCCATAAAGTAACCTCCGAATCATATCATAATCTCTGCATGTCAAGATGGATTGATACGGTATTCTGTACTTC
>JAAYQP010000309.1 GCA_012519195.1 Clostridiales bacterium
CTTCTTAAAATAAAGTTTGAAAAATACGGAAAAACAATATATAATATAATCGAATATGTTTAAGTTGCTGAAGTTTGGAAGAAAATATAATAAACATTAAAAGTTTGGATAGAATGTTAAGATGGAAATAGAGTGGACTAATTTATAATACTACTTGTATATAAAATGTTAATTCGGCGAAGATGCGGAAAGGAAAGGAGAAACATTTATGTTAGTCAGTGATATAGGAATTGATTTAGGGACAGCAAGTGTTCTGGTTTATATAAAAGGAAAGGGCGTTGTTTTGAAGGAACCTTCTGTAGTAGCCTTTGACAGGGATACGAATAAAATTAAGGCAATAGGTGAAGAAGCACGATTAATGCTCGGAAGAACACCGGGCAATATTATTGCCGTAAGACCATTAAGACAGGGAGTTATTTCCGATTACACTGTAACTGAAAAGATGTTAAAATATTTTATACAGAAAGCGGTTGGCAAGCAAAGATTTAGGAAACCAAGAATCAGTGTCTGTGTACCCAGTGGAGTTACAGAAGTTGAGAAGAAAGCGGTAGAGGATGCTACTTATCAGGCTGGGGCAAGAGAAGTTGCAATTATCGAGGAGCCTATTGCGGCAGCGATCGGAGCAGGAATCGATATATCCAGGCCATGCGGTAATATGATTGTTGATATCGGCGGCGGTACAACAGATATTGCAGTAATCTCATTAGGAGGAACCGTAGTTAGCACTTCCGTTAAGATTGCTGGAGATGACTTTGATGATGCAATCATACGATATATGAGAAAGAAGCATAATCTTTTAATTGGTGAGAGAACTGCTGAAGATATTAAGATCAAGATTGGATCTGCATATCGTAGGCCAGAATCCATATCGATGGAAGTAAGAGGCCGTAACCTTGTAACTGGTCTGCCTAAGACGATTGAAGTATCTTCTGAAGAAACAGAAGAGGCTTTAAAAGAGACAACATCCCAAATTGTTGAGGCGGTACACAGTGTACTGGAGAAAACTCCTCCTGAACTGGCAGCGGATATTGCTGATCGTGGAATTGTTTTAACTGGTGGCGGATGTTTACTTTACGGCTTAGAAGAACTCATAGAAGAAAAAACGGGTATTACGACAATGACATCCGAGGATCCGATGACAGCAGTGGCAGTTGGTACAGGTAAGTTTGTTGAGTTCTTAAGTGGTAAAAGAGATTAATTTTTAACATATACAGAAAAATACGTATGGAATACCTATTTGCAGATCTGTTTTGCAATTAGAAATGGGGGAAAAGGAATGGTTAGAGGATTATATACTGCTTACACCGGTATGAGGAATGAGCAGAAAAGACTGGACATAGTAGCGAATAATCTGGCTAATGCAGCTACGGTGGGATATAAGAAAGAGAGCGTAACCAACCAGTCCTTTGACGAAGTACTGTCAATCAAAATAAGAGACGAATCAGAGGCTTATAACGATCGACCGATCGGTACAATGAATTTAGGTGTTAAATTAGGTGAGGCATATACTGATTATAATCAGGGTTCTTTAAGACAAACCTCGAATACCTATGATATGGCCTTGGACGGGAAAGGTTTTTTTGCCATATCTGTTATGGATAGGGCCGGAAATATCAGTACCAAATATACACGGAATGGTTCCTTTACTATGGATCGGGACGGCTATATCGTAGATAAGGACGGAAATCATCTGCTAGGAGAAAGCGGAGAGTTAATGATACCTGTAAATACATCTGAAGTCATCATAGATGAAAGTGGTGGGATCTACGCAGATGGTCTCTATATTGATACCATTTTGGTTACTGATTTTGAGAATTATGATTACCTAACCAAATTTGGTGATACCATGTATCAAGTTACCGAGGGAGCTGTAGAGATTCCTTCCACAGCATCCATTCGGCAAGGATATACAGAACAATCCAATGTAAATGTTGTAAGGGAAATGGTAGATTTAATTACGATAACAAGGACCTATGAGGCAAATCAAAAGGTGATACAATCCATAGATAAGACATTGGATCTTGCAGCAAATCAAGTTGGTAAAATATAATGAAGGCATAAATACCATGCAGGTATGAATTGGAGGTAACCCTTATGATAAGATCATTATGGACTGCGGCGTCCGGAATGATAACGCAACAGACAAATGTAGATACAATATCAAATAACCTTGCGAATGTGAATACGGTTGGTTATAAAAGAGAAACTGCTGAATTCAAATCTTTACTATATCAAACCATACAAGAACAGTCCTACGATAGTAACGGTGATCCAAAACCATCTGGAATTCAGGTGGGATTAGGTGTCCGTAATTCAGCTATAACTTCACAATATACCCAAGGTAACTTACAAGAGACGGGGAATGATTTTGATTTTGCAATTGAAGGAAGGGGCTTCTTCATGGTACAAACCAGGGATGGAGTAGCATATACTAGAAATGGTTCCTTTCAATTGGCCAATGGGGTTTATGGTGCAACACTTGCCACCATGGATGGAAATCCCGTATTAGATTCCTTTGGTATTCCAATTGTAATCGATAATGATTTTAATCCAGCAAAAATTACGATCAATGAATATGGTGAATTATGCTATCCGGATGAAGACAATAATGCTATGCCGATTGGAATTAAAATTGGATTAGCTCAATTTAACAATCCAAGTGGGCTGCAAAAAGCGGCCAATAGTCTCTTGCTTGAAACTGCAGCATCCGGTACAGCAAGGTTGGAGGCGGAAGACGCTCAATTACAACAAAGTAAAATTCATCAAAGGTATTTGGAAGGTTCCAATGTTCAAGCTGTGGATGAAATTGTTAATTTAATTGTCGCACAGAGAGCATATGAGATGAATTCCAAAGTTATTACAGCAACAGATGAAATGCTACAACAGGCGAATAACCTGAGGTAAGGAATAATCTGATTAGTTATCTGCATGCTGATAAAAAGGTATTGAGATAGCTTGTAGATAGGACTGCAAATCATAGGAGTGAACAATGAATATATCAATAGGAACGAATTCAATTTACTCTCAAGCTGCGGACAGGTTGAACGGGCAGGTCAAAGCGGAACAATTACAGGAAAAACTTCAGAAGGATATGGCTACGGATGAAGAATTATTGGAAGTATGTCAGAGCTTTGAAGCCTATTTACTGACTCAGGTAATGAAAGAGATGGAGAAAACAATACCTGGTAGGGATGATAAAAATCCCTATTTAGAGCAGTTTGGCGATATGCTTTATGAGGAATATGCAAAAAGTGCAACAGAGGGCCAGGGACTTGGTATCGCTCGAATGCTTTATGAATCAATGAAAAGAAATGCTTAAATCTTGAATCGAATTATTTGTACATACAACGTTTGGGAAAAGTATGATTCTAATCTTGAATGTCATTTCGAATGGGAATCCGTATCTTAAGGGATTGATATTCGAAATGACATTTTATAATTTGTCTACTGCAAAAGTGTTAATTTTGCCAGTCATAATAAACTGGAGGTAATCTATGGCAGATGTGATTGAAGGCTATGTAGCCAAAATTATATTCCATAATGATGAGAATGGTTATACGGTATTAAGTTTACATTCAGAGGAGGAGGAAATAACTTGCGTGGGTAATTTCCCTTTTATTAGTGAAGGGGAATATCTTGAAGCTCAGGGCAGTTATACAGATCATCCGGTATATGGAGTACAGTTTCTTGTAGAGTCCTATGATATGAAGGAACCTAAGGATCTGCTATCCATTGAGCGTTATCTAAGCTCTGGGGCAATTAAAGGAATTGGCCCTGCGCTGGCAAAAAGAATCATCAAGAAATTCAAATCAGATACCATCCGAATCATTGAGGAGGAACCGGAACGCTTAGCAGAGATTAAAGGTATCAGTGAACGCATGGCAAGTAATATCAGCTGCCAGTTTGAAGAGAAAAGAGACATGAGAAATGCCATGCTCTTTTTACAGCAGTATAATATCAGTGGTAACTTGGCGGTAAAAATTTTTGAAGAATATGGACAAGGAATGTATGATATTATTAGGGAAAATCCCTACAGGATTGCAGAGGATATCACAGGAGTCGGTTTCAAAACAGCGGACGAGATCGCTAGTAGGATGGGGATCGGAAGTGATTCCGATTATCGAATTAAAGCCGGCATCCTTTACGCCCTATTACAGGCAGGTAATGACGGGCATGTCTTTCTTCCTGAACGAGAACTCCTGCATCGGACAAAAACGCTCCTAAATATAGGTGAAGATAATATTCAGCGTCAACTTATCTCCCTAAGCATAGAAAAGAAGATAATCATACAGGAAACAGAAGATACGAGAAGGATTTATTCTGCAGTTTATTACTATATGGAACTAAACATAGCAAGAATGCTTCATGATCTAAATATACGCTATGAGCTTCGTTCGGATTATATTAAAAAAAAGGTTGCCGAAATTGAAAGGCAGTTTGAAATCGAGCTAGAAGAACAACAAAGGACTGCTGTTATAGAAGCGGCAGGAAATGGACTACTGGTTATTACCGGTGGACCTGGTACCGGAAAAACAACAACAATAAATGCTATCATTAAATTCTTTGAGGCGGAAGGACTTGATATCTTACTTGCTGCACCTACTGGCAGAGCAGCCAAACGAATGACAGAGACTACAGGGTATGAAGCTAAAACGATTCATCGCTTACTGGAGTTGTCAAAGCTATCGGAGGGCGAAGAAAATAGGTACATGTTTGAGCGAAATGAACACAATCCCCTAGAAACAGATCTACTCATCATAGATGAAATGTCAATGGTCGACATTAGCCTAATGCATGCACTTTTAAAAGCAATATCGGTCGGTACACGGCTAATTCTGGTAGGGGATGTCAATCAGTTACCCAGTGTTGGGCCAGGAAATATATTAAAAGATATCATAGATTCCCATAGCTTTAATGTAGTAAAACTGACGAAGATCTTCCGACAGGCAGCAGGCAGTGATATTATTATAAATGCACATAAAATTAATGCTGGAGAGCAGATTCGTCTGGATAATAAGAGTAGTGACTTTTTCTTTCTAAGAAGAATAGAAGCGAATGTAATCATTGCTGTTATGATAAATTTAATTAAGAATAAACTTCCGGGTTATGTAGATGCTTCCCCCTACGATATACAGGTACTTACTCCAATGCGTAAAGGAGAGTTGGGAGTGGAACGATTAAATCAAGTCCTACAACATGCTCTCAATCCCCCCTCACCGGAGAAAAAAGAAAAGGAATCCCACCAAACCATATTCCGGGAGGGTGATAAGGTTATGCAGGTAAAAAATAATTATCAGCTTGCTTGGGAGGTAAAGAACGGATATGGAATTACCATTCAATCTGGAACGGGAGTATTTAATGGGGATGCAGGTATCATTAAAGAAATTAACTTGTTCTCAGAACATTTACTGGTAGAGTTTGACGATAACCGGCTTGTAAATTATACATTTGGCCAGCTGGATGAACTAGAGCTAGCATATGCAATTACGATTCATAAATCACAAGGAAGTGAATATCCAGCAGTTATATTACCTATTTTGGATGGCCCTAGGCTGCTGTTTAATCGTAATCTGCTATATACTGCAGTAACCCGTGCTAAGAGCTGTGTTACGATTGTTGGGAGTGAACAGATGCTTCAATTTATGATTGATAATAAGAGTGAACTAAGCAGATATTCTGGTCTCTGTGACCGGATCAAAGAACTAAGATAAAATAATAGTGCAAATTTGAAAAAAATGGGTTATAATAGAGAATAAGAAAGATTTAAGGATCGGAGGATAATAATATGTCAACAACAACACTGGTTATTATGGCAGCAGGTATGGGGAGCCGTTTTGGTGGTATCAAACAGTTGGAGCCGGTAGGCCCCAGTGGCGAGATTATTATGGATTACTCCATTTATGATGCGATAGAGGCAGGATTTAATAAAGTTGTGTTCATAATTCGTAAGGATTTAGAGAAGGATTTCAAAGAAATTATCGGTAACCGTATTGAAAAATTAGTGGAAGTAGAATATGTATTTCAAGAACTAGATGACTTGCCTGCAGGAATTCATAAACCAGAAGAAAGAACCAAACCTTGGGGTACAGGACAGGCTGTTCTATGCTGTAAAGATTTCATAAAGGAACCATTTGCAGTAATCAATGCAGATGATTATTACGGAAAAGAATCCATCGCTTTGATTTATAAGTTTTTGAATGATCCAAGCTTTGGGGAAAATCATTACTGTATGGCTGGTTTTATTTTAGGTAATACCTTAAGTGATAATGGTACGGTTACCCGTGGTGTATGTAAAGGGGACAATGGTTTATTAAAAGATATTGTTGAAACCTCTGGTATTCAACAGGTTAATGACCATGCAGTAGCAAAAAACAGTAACGGTGACGAGATAACACTTGATTTGAAAAATTTGGTCTCAATGAATATGTGGGGATTTAAACCAGGGTTGTTTACAGAATTAGAAAAAGGTTTTACTGAGTTCCTTTTAAATTTAACAGAGGAAGATAAACTAAAGAAAGAGTATTTGCTACCAGAGGTGGTAGGCAGCTTAATTAAAAAAGGAACAATCAATGTCTCCATACTTCAAACTTCCGATCGTTGGTTTGGAGTAACTTATAAAGAAGATAAGGAAACCGTGGTAAACTCCTTCCAGGCTTTAGTAGACCAGGGTGTCTATCCTGAGAAGCTCTTTGCATAATCGATATTCATTTCAAAGGAGAGAATTTTGTTACAAGCAATTCTTGATATGATTTATCCGGTCCGGTGTCCGGTCTGTGGTGAAATCCTCACTCCGAAAGGTGAAAAGGTATGTATTCCATGCAGGGAAAAGCTTATCTTTATACAGGAACCAAGATGTAAGAAATGTAGTAAACCTATAACACAGGAAGAAAAGGAATATTGCTTAGACTGTGAACATAAGAATTATCATTTTAAGAAAGGTTATTCTATATGGGTTTACGATGAAATCATGAGACTCTCCATAGCAGAATTTAAATATCATAATAAAAGAGAGTACGCTAAATTCTATATCGAAGAAATGGTATTGGGTTATGGAGAACAAATACATAAGTTTTATCCGGATGTGATTGCTCCAATTCCATTACATCGAAGTAAGTACAGTACAAGGGGATATAATCAGGCAGAAATTCTTGCCCGTGGACTTGGTAATGAACTGCATTATCCGGTTCTATCCCATTTACTGATCAGAAATAAAAAGACTTTGCCACAAAAACAATTAAGCGATAGGGATCGTCTACGTAATCTAAAAGATGCCTTTGAATTTAATAAAAAAGTAGCAGATAAATTTGGTAAAGTAATTGAGAGAGTATTATTGGTTGATGATATCTATACTACTGGAAGTACGATCGAGGCATGTACCAATGTTCTGCTATCGCATGGGGTTAAGGAGATTTGTTTTATAACCCTATGCATAGGAAAAGGCTTTTAGGAGGGAAAGAATATGGATGTAAGAAATTGTAAGGGATGCGGTAAGTTATTTAACTATTTGTCTGGGCCGCCATTATGTCCGAACTGTGTAAAAGAACTGGAAGAAAAATTTCATGAAGTGAAAGACTATATCTATGATCATCCTCGGGTTGATATGCAGGAGGTTTCTGAAGTTTTTAATGTTCCGATACCTCAGATAAAGCAGTGGATCCGTGAGGAACGATTAGCCTTTGCAGAGGATTCTATGATTGGACTAGAATGTGAGAGATGTGGTGTAATCATCCGAACAGGACGATTTTGTAAATCCTGTAAGGATAAGATGGCAAGGGGGTTCTCTGAACTATATCCCGAGAAAAAGCCACAGACAAAGCAAAAGGATCCGAAAGATAATCCTAGAATGCGTTTCTTAAATAACAACCCTTGATTACTGAAAGGATTATTCCATATACTTAATAAGAATATTGTAAGGCAGGTGCCCTACACTAACCGAATACCTTCTTCGGTTATGTTAATGGTACCTGCCTTATATAGTCTACCTATCGCTCTTTTAAAAGCATTTTTGCTAATGTTAAATTCTCTCTTAATTTGATCGGGATCGGATTTATCATGGTATGGAAGAAATCCATCTGCTGCTTTCAATTTTTCTACGATCATAACAGCATCCGAATCCATTTGGATATAGGCTTTCTCCCGAAGACTTAAAGTAAGCTTACCGTCCTCTCTAACATTGATAACTCGTGCCTGAATGGTATCACCAATCTTTATAGGTGAGAAGATTTCATTTTTGGGGATCATGCCCGAATATTGATTATCGACTGCAACAAAGATTCCAAAGGTATCAATTATCTCATATACAATACCGGTTACTAGATCATTTTTCTTGTAAGGGGAATTGGTTGAAAGTAGATCATATACCTTCATGGTAGCAGCCAAGCGGTTGCTTTTATCTAGGTATAGGGTTATTAATACCTTATCCCCTTTCTCTACTTTTCTTGTCTGTTCCTTAAAGGGGAGGAATAGATCTTTAAGTAAACCCCAATCCAAAAACGCTCCGATTTGATTGACTTCCTTGACCTCCAGCACTGCTAGTTCTCCAATTGTTACAGGTACCTGAGCAGTTGTTGCTATTTCGCGATCTTCGGAATCTCGATATAAAAAAACCTTTAATTGATCACCAATTTGTATCTTATCCGGAGCCTCCTTCTGCGGAAGCAACACGCTATGCTTTCCGTCTGTTCCGATTTCGCTTAGATATAATCCGAAATCTGTTTTCTTAACTACCTCAAGTGTTTGGTATTTTCCCAGTTCCATCATTTGACTATCCTTTCTTAAACGCAATAATAAACACATAGTATCCTAGTGATTTACCTATAAATCAATAAGAAATTCTACAATAGCATATGGGCTACCATCCAAACTACTAAGAGCTACAATATAACGATTCTCTTCTAGTGATACCCTGGGCATGATTCGATCACCAAGTACTGCTTGTTTCCTATATTCCACCCGCATACTTCGAACCTTACTATTTTCAGGTAGAAATTCTTCTGCCATTTTAATGTATTGCCCATTATTCACGTGATTATACGAATCAATATTTGATTTCATAACTGGAAAATCTGGATAATCCATAAAATCTTTCGGAAGCTTTATTTTCCTGTCCGCATATTCCATAGGGTAGGGTGGTTCAATTACATAACCTGCATTATCCGATGGTACTTTGGTAGGCCTTCCGGTTGAGCGATCCATATAGACCCAGATGGAATTTGCGACAACCAGTGGGTCATCCTGTTGATTTTTCATGATAAAATTACGATATCCATAGCAGCCTTTAAAAGCGTATGGCCAGGTTCCAATCGTGATATAATCACCAAGGTGTATCTCCCTGTTGATTTGAACCTGCCAACTATTTAATATCCAAACTCTGTTTTTATCCTGTAGATAACTCAAACCCAAATTCAAATCTTCAGATTGAAAAGTACTACAATCTTGAAAGTAATTAATAATAGAAGCTAGGTCAAGAATGCCTTTATGGTGATTTATTTCGCTGTAACGAACCCTGCTATTAAATGTATACATTATTTCAAAGCCTTTCTTGTAATATTGCCTTTCTTTGCCTGTACCATTATAACATTAATGGAATATTTTATACAAGATGTAAAAGGATCTGTATCCTAATAAAATCAATGGGCTAATTTTTTTATCTCATCTTACACTTTGAGTAAAAAGGCTGGAATAAAGCGAAATACTTTGTTATAATATGCTTGTCTTGAAGGGAGGAATATTATTGGATTCGATTGAGTATTATAATAGTCACTCGGAAGAATATTATGAAAATACCATAAATATTAATATGCAAGAATTTTGGGATAGATTTACCCAGCTGTTACCAGATGGAGGTAGCGTACTGGATCTCGGCTGTGGATCAGGGCGAGATAGTGCTTATTTTATTTCTCAAGGTTTCGATGTTACGGCATTGGATGGCTCAAAAGAGTTATGCCATTTGGCAAGTATACACATCGGTCAAGAAGTTTTGAATCTTAAGTTTTCTGAAATTGATTTTGATGAGGTCTTTGACGGTATTTGGGCGAATGCATCCCTTTTACATGTACCTAGGATAGAAATGGAAAGTGTTCTTTCTA
Organism: Clostridiales bacterium; assembly: GCA_012519195.1. Taxonomy (GTDB): domain Bacteria; phylum Bacillota; class Clostridia; order Lachnospirales; family Lachnospiraceae; genus Mobilitalea. The sequence goes on from JAAYQP010000309.1 coordinate 10,089, forward strand.
AGGTTATAAAAAGTATGAAAGTAGATGGGATCCTCTATATGTCTTTTCGATATGGTGATGGTGAAGAGATGGAGGATGGACGCTATTTTACAAATTTTCGTACGAAATCCCTGAAAGACTTGATTAATAAATTCCACGAGATAGAATTAATCGAAATAAGAAAAAGCCATGATGTATTGCCGGATCGGGATACAATATGGCTTTATGCTCTAGTTCGAAAAGTATCTAATTAATTGCTAATTGATTGAGTTAATTGCATTTATAAGATTAAATTCTTATATCAATATTTTGTCCAAGGTTAGGTTGAACGGATTGCTCCATCATTTTAATCATACTTTCCCCTAACTGATCAATCATATCTAAATTCTTTGATAGAACCGCAACACCAACGGTAATGCTATCTACGGATTGAGGAGTGGATATGGGTATTCCTGTTATATTCATACTTGCTCCTTTCTTTTGTGACTTAGATACAGATATTACAAAACTAATAAGATATCATAATTTTATATGCAAGATATTTTGTTATTATCTTGTGACTTTGAAACAGTTATGTGTACTATTATTACTATAATTATATCATGTATTTAAGCGAAAGTATAATTGTATATAAGAAGATAATACCATAACTTTAAGAAAATGCAAATAGAAATCATGAAAGTAGGATTATAAGCCTAAAGGAGGAATACAGATGATTTATGACGTAATTATTATTGGCTCCGGTCCAGCAGGTTTGGCTGCTGCAATCTATGCAAAGCGGGCGGAACTTAACTTGCTTGTTATTGAAAAGGCCGCGATCAGCGGTGGACAGATAATAAATACCTATGAGGTTGATAATTACCCCGGTTTCTCAAATATCAGCGGTTTTGATTTAAGTATGAAATTCAGAGAGCATGCAGATAAGTTGGAAACCGAATTTATTACCGGGGAGGTAAAAAATTTCCGCTTAGATGGAGATATCAAAGTATTAACCCTTGATGATGGGGTAGAATATCGTTCAAAAACGGTAATTATTGCAACCGGAGGAATCCCAAGACATCTAAATGTAGAAGGAGAAGAGAAACTTTCTGGTATGGGAGTTTCCTATTGTGCTACTTGCGATGGTGCCTTTTTTAGGAATAAGACCGTTGCAGTAGTTGGTGGAGGAGATGTAGCAGTGGAAGATGCCATCTTTTTGGCTCGAATCTGTAAGCAGGTATATGTGATTCATCGTAGGGATCAATTCCGTGCGAAAAAAAGTCTTGCTACAAAACTTCTTTCCATGGAGAATGTCACTGTACTATGGGATAGCGTAGTTGAAAGGATTAATGGGGAAGATACAGCAGAGTCCATCCTTGTTAAGAATGTTAAAACAGAGGAAACCAATACCTATGAGGTTTCTGGTGTTTTCATTGCGGTCGGATATATTCCAAAGACTGAGGTCTTCAAAGATATTGTAGCCACAGATGAGGGAGGCTATATTATTGCAGGGGAAGATTGTCAGACCAATGTACCAGGTATTTTTGCTGCCGGTGATGTTAGAACCAAGGAGCTAAGACAAATTATAACCGCTGCCGCAGATGGCGCTATGGCTGTTACAGCTGTAGAAAAATATTTAAATAATAATTAACCCAGATTGTATAATAAAAAAACTTAAAAGTTCTGTGTATTATGACTTAATCCATATTGACACGATGTGACAGTTTTGTTATAATTACCTCATGAAATTTAACATTTTTGTAACATTTTGAATAATTGCTTAATGTCTATTGCTAATAGCTTAAAGATTATAGATAACGAATGAGAAAAGTAATATCTCTATTACTTGTAATACTTGGGAGGTAAAATACATGAGGAAAGATAAGGCTTTAAAGGCAGCAGTATGCATTGCATCGATAGGGCTACTTTTATCGATACCCACGGCAACTGCCCGGGCAGAGGGCTCTATTCCCATAGAGCAGGGCGTGGCAGGAATATCTACGTCGCTTGATAATTATTATATGTCCCGCTCTGATGAGACAGAAGATTCTGCTGAAAAAGCTTTATCTGTAATTTTAAATACACAGATTATTTCACCCTATAATAACCTAGGTGTATCCATAGCCGATAGTTATGTAAATATCAGAAAGGAACCAACCACGGAAAGTGAAGTTGTTGGTAAGCTCTATCGGGGTTGTGCCACTGATATTCTAGAGAGACTGGAAGGAGATTGGGTAAAGATCGAATCCGGTGATGTAAAAGGTTATATTGCATCCAATTATCTGGCGATCGGTAAGGATGCTGAGGATATGTTTGATGAATACGCAACAAAGTATGCCACGGTTACAGGAAAAGGTGTTAGAGTAAGAGAGGCACAATCCTTGGATTCTAAAATATTAACCTTTGTTCCTGAGGGAGAAACCTATGTTGTAATTAAGGAATATGAGGAATGGGCTGAAATTCTGATCGGTAACGATGACTCAGAGAATGTTGAAATAACAGGTTTCGTTTCAAAGGATTACCTTTCGATCGATATAAAGTTTAAATATGCAATCTCTATTGAAGAGGAAAATAGAATAAGAAGAATGCAGGAAGAGGCCGAAAGAGCAGAAGCGGAACGGCAGGCTCAGCTTGAGCGAGAAAGAGAAGAGAAGAGAAAGGCAGAAGAAGCGGCTAAAAAAGCAGCTGAAGAAGCAGCTAGGAAGGCAGCAGAAGAGGCGGCTAGAAAGGCGCAAGAGGAAGCGAACAAAGCACAGAAAGATAGTAGTTCTAATAATACTTCTGATAGTTCCTCCTCATCTTCCTCCAGCTCATCGAATTCTTCTAAATCCTCGTCTGATTTAAATAAGTTACGGCAGGAAGTTGTTAACTACGCATTGAAGTTTGTAGGAGGCCGTTATGTATATGGTGGAAATAGCTTAACCAGTGGAGTTGACTGTTCCGGCTTTGTCAAAGAAATCTATGAAGATTTCGATATCAAAATAAGTCAAAGAAGATCCGTTGATCAGGCTAGATCAGCAGGTGTCAGGGTAAATGTTGGAGATCGTTTACCGGGGGATTTGATATTCTATGCCAATAGTAGTGGTACTGTTAACCATGTAGCTTTGTACATAGGCAACGACAGGATCGTTCATGCAGCAAATTCCCGCGAGGGCATAATAACATCAAGGTATAATTACCGCGATATCTATTGTGTCAGACGTATCATAAATTAATAAATAGTCGTAATCTTTAACACTGTCAAGAATTTTAACTTGGCAGTGTTTTTTTATCTGTAATGAAGCGTGTTTCTACCAGTTTTGCCGATTTGTGTAAACGTTGAAATAATAAAATAAATTGTAGGATAATGTGTATTCCTTATCATTTTTCATATAAGCAGTTGGAAAAGGAAAAATATATGGTAAAATAAGGAAAAGACAAAATATAAATCTAATTTCTAAGGGGGCTTTTATGGAGGAGCGTAAACTTAAGGATCGGAGAAGGTATAAAAGACTTCCGATTAATCTTCACTTGGAGGTAAATGAGATTTTTAAGCAGGATTATGTAATAATAAAAGACATTAATACATCGGCCTTTGTTTTTGATATTTCGAAAAGCGGAATTGGATTTATTAGTGAAGCTGAGCTCCCAATCGATTATTATTTTACTGCTTTAATTAATCTGGGTCGGGGAGATTTCTTTCGTTGCGTTATTCGAATTGTTCGAGCTTCCCATATGAGTAAGAATAGATGGGTGTATGGGGCTGAGTTTGTAGGTTTGGCTCCTTTCCTTGCGGATAAAGTGGATAAATACGAGAGATATTTGAATAATATTGCAGATATCTAGAAATAGTAGAACTATAGGCTTGTTTTAATTGATCTTAAAATTTCGAAGAAGTTAGAAAATTAGTTAATTTTCAGTTATTTATTTAACAAAAAAATCCACGACGGCCTATCAAAAAGTCCTATTGACAAATTTTGAAATGTATATTTTGCACAAAAGGACAAACCGAGTTTACAAAAAATGTATATATCCCCATTATTAAATATAATTTATAAAATAGTTATCCACAGGTTATGACCATCAATTTTAAATAAAAATAAAGTTATACACGGGTTTATCCACATTATCCACAGTTATCAACTACCTTTGTCGCATGGATAACTTAGTGTCAATATCGAAAATGCGTTTTGTTACTTCTGATAAATTGAAATAAAAAGCGAGAAAATAATATTTTATTCTTGACTCTTTAATTGTCGGATGATAGATGGAAAAGATAATAAATTTAAGGTATGAAATAAGAATTTGACGAAAAATAATATTCGATGTAATAATTGAATGGGATAAAATGTAAAATATTAATATTTTATGCGTATCATTTCGAAAGGGGTTAGCGTAAAATTTTTGTAGGAAAGTAAAATAATAATAAGAGAACACCAAATTTGTGTTAGAATTTAATCACGACAAAAAA
>JAAYQP010000310.1 GCA_012519195.1 Clostridiales bacterium
GGCGTAAAGGCTTGGATCTATCATGGAGAAGTGCTTCCTACAAAAGGAGCTAAAAAGGAAGGGAGCGATAAATAATGTTAATGCCTAAGAGAGTTAAGCGTCGTAAGCAATTCCGCGGTACCATGTCAGGTAAAGCAACAAGAGGTAATACATTAGCCTATGGTGAATTTGGTCTTGTTGCAGTGGAACCAGCTTGGATTAAATCCAACCAGATTGAAGCAGCCCGTGTCGCTATGACCCGTTTCACAAAGCGTGGTGGTAAGGTTTGGATTAAAATTTTCCCAGATAAACCTGTAACGACAAAGCCTGCAGAAACCCGTATGGGTTCCGGTAAAGGATCATTGGAGTATTGGGTAGCTGTTGTTAAACCGGGACGTGTAATGTTTGAGATCGCAGGTATCCCTGAAGAGACAGCAAGAGAAGCTTTACGTCTTGCTATGCATAAATTACCGGTGAAATGTAAAATCGTTTCCCGTGCAGACTTAGAAGGCGGTGAAAACAGTGAAAATTAATAAATATGTAGAAGATTTAAGAAAGAAATCAGCTACAGAATTAAATGAGGAATTAGTAGCTGCTAAGAAGGAACTTTTTAACTTAAGATTCCAAAACGCAACCAATCAGCTGGACAATACCAGCAGAATTAAAGAAGTTAGAAGAAACATTGCTAGAATTCAGACAGTTATCTCTGAACTTTCAAAAGCTTCGAAATAAAAATGGATCCATAGGCCGACCTATCGGGTAGACCTTTGGTCATAGAAAGGAGTTTCATTGTGGAAAGAAATTTAAGAAAAGTTCGTGTCGGCAAAGTGGTTAGCAACAAGATGGATAAAACGATTGTTGTAGCTATAACAGACAACGTAAAACATCCTTTGTACGGAAAAATTGTAAAAAGAACCCGCAAGCTGAAGGCACATGATGAGAACAATGAGTGTAACATTGGCGATAGAGTAAGAGTTATGGAAACAAGACCATTATCCAAGGAAAAAAGATGGAGACTAATGGAGATTGTTGAAAGAGCGAAATAATATAAGGTACACGATCGGTAGTGTACCACTAAGTATAGAATTCAATGCAATGAATTCGTTCGTTTTGACAAGAGTGCATTGATAGCTTGGCGCTACTTGTACAACAAGTGAAAGGAGTATTATCATGATACAACAGGAATCAAGACTTAAAGTTGCCGATAATACCGGTGCGAAAGAAATACTTTGTATCAGAGTATTAGGCGGTTCAACAAGAAGATATGCTAATATTGGCGATATCATTGTTGCTTCTGTTAAAGATGCAACACCAGGCGGTGTTGTTAAAAAAGGTGATGTAGTTAAAGCCGTTGTCGTTCGTTCTGTTAAGGGCGCACGTCGTAAGGATGGTTCTTATATTAGATTTGATGAAAATGCTGCTGTTATAATTAAGGATGACAAGAATCCTAGAGGAACCCGTATTTTTGGGCCGGTAGCAAGAGAATTAAGAGAGAAACATTTCATGAAAATCGTTTCTTTAGCACCAGAAGTATTGTAGGGAGGTGTCGACTGTGGCAACGATGAAAATCAAAAAGGGTGATACCGTTAAAGTAATCACTGGAAAAGATAAAGGAAAAGAAGGCAAGGTTATCTCTGTGAATGACGGTAAGGTATTGATCGAAGGTATTAATATGATTACTAAGCATAGCAAAGCAAACCAAGCAAATCCTAAGGGTGGAATCATCCGTCAGGAAGCGCCAATTGATGTGTCTAACGTAATGTATGTTCATAAGGGTAAGGTAACCAGAATTGGTTTCAAAACCGTTGAGGGTAAAAAAGGAACCCAGAAGGTACGTTTTGCTAAGACAACTGGCGACGTGATTGACTAATTTAGAGAGGAGGTTCGTAAAAGTTGGCTAGATTAAAAGATTTTTATTATAATGAAGTAGTAGCCGGCATGACAAAGAAGTTCAATTATAAGAACGTTATGGAAGTGCCGAAATTAGATAAAATTGTCATCAACATGGGTGTTGGTGAGGCAAAGGAAAATGCTAAGGCTCTTGATGCTGCAGTTAAGGACCTTGAGATTATTTCAGGTCAGAAACCAATTATCACAAAAGCGAGAAAATCCATTGCTAACTTCAAACTCAGAGAAGGTATGTCGATCGGATGTAAGGTTACCTTAAGAGGCGAGAAGATGTATGACTTTTTGGATCGTCTTATTAACTTAGCATTGCCTCGTGTACGTGACTTTAGAGGTGTAAACCCGAATGCATTCGATGGCAGAGGAAATTATGCTCTTGGTATCAAGGAACAGCTTATTTTCCCTGAAATTGAATACGATAAGGTGGATAAAGTAAGAGGTATGGATATCATTTTCGTTACAACAGCGAAAACTGATGAAGAGGCTCGTGAATTATTGACACAATTTGGCATGCCATATAGAAAATAAAGGAGGAATTTCCATGGCGAAAACGTCAATGAAAGTAAAACAGCAACGTCCAC
>JAAYQP010000311.1 GCA_012519195.1 Clostridiales bacterium
AGAAATTAGATGAAGCAATTAAGAATTTTACGAAGAAATTTATTGAGAATCGTTAAAATTGGAAGGGGGCGAATGTCTTGGCTGGTTCTTCCATGAAGGATATTAACCTTAGAATTAAAAGTATAAAGAGTACAAAGCAAATTACAAAAGCAATGGAGTTAGTCGCCACCTCGAAATTAACGAAGGCCAAGGAACGAATTAAAAGAAGTCGTTTCTATCAATCCTCGCTCCAAGCGGCTATGTGCGATATTATAGCGAGGGATATAGATACAAGTTCGGCTTATCTTACACCCAGGGATGTTAAAAAAACTTGCTTTATTGTTATTGCAGGTGATCGAGGTCTTGCAGGTGGATATAATAGTAATGTATTCCGCTTTGCTAGTGAACAGATGCTTGGAAAAGATGTATGTATTCTTCCCATCGGTAAACGCTCCCTAGACTTTTATAGACGGAAGGGTTATGAAATTATTTCCGATGAGTTTACCTATGTGGAAGATATTGATGTGGGTAACTGTCATGAAATCGCAGATCTACTTACGGAGGGGTTTTTAAAGCAGGAATTTGATGAAGTATACATTGTCTACACTGAGTTTATATCTGCTTTGAGCCAAGAACCGGTTATTATGAAGTTACTGCCAATTGACCGTAATATATGGGGGGAGACAGTTGAAGTAAGTAATGATTATATTCTATTTGAACCCAGTACGAAAGCTGTGTTTCATGCCATCGTTCCGAGCTTTGTTACGGGGATGTTATGGGGTGCAGTAAATGAAAGTTTGACCAGTGAATTTGGTGCCCGCCGTACGGCAATGGAATCGGCAACAAAGAATGCGGAAGAGATGATCGATGACTTAAGTCTAAAATATAACCGCGCCCGCCAGGGATCTATTACGCAAGAAATTACGGAAATTGTCGCAGGTAGCGGTATGTAATACGAAAATAGGAAGGAGTGATAAATGTGGATAAGAACATAGGTATCGTTACACAGGTAATTGGTCCTGTTTTAGATATAAAATTTGATGATGGACATCTTCCAGAACTTTTAAATGCGATTGAAATTAATTATAAGGATAGAAAAATCGTTCTTGAAGTAGCACAGCACATTGGCGATAATGTTGTTCGATGTATTGCTATGAGTAGTACGGATGGATTACCTAGAGGAATTGAAGCGGTTGATACAGGGGCACCGATTAGTGTTCCCGTTGGTAAAGAAACCTTAGGTAGAGTATTTAACCTCTTAGGAGAGCCAATCGATAATCTTGAGAATCCGAAAGTAGAAGAACATTGGCCGATCCACCGCCCAGCTCCTGCGTATGATGAGCAGGAATCTGCGACCGAAATCTTTGAAACAGGGATTAAGGTAGTTGACCTCATCTGTCCTTATGCAAAGGGTGGTAAGATCGGACTTTTCGGAGGTGCCGGTGTTGGTAAGACCGTTTTGATTATGGAGCTTATCAATAACATTGCAAAACAGCATGGTGGACTCTCCGTATTTACTGGTGTTGGTGAAAGAACCCGTGAAGGGAATGATTTATATAATGAAATGAAGGAATCCGGTGTTCTTAATAAGACAGCACTGGTTTATGGTCAGATGAATGAACCGCCGGGAGCTCGTATGCGAGTTGGTTTATCGGGACTTACAATGGCGGAATATTTCCGTGATCGTGAGGGACAGGATGTTCTTTTGTTCATTGATAATATTTTCCGCTTTACACAGGCTGGTAGTGAGGTGTCTGCACTTCTTGGGCGTATGCCATCAGCGGTTGGTTATCAACCTACTCTTGCTACAGAGATGGGAGCCTTACAGGAACGGATTACATCTACCAAGCGTGGTTCCATTACTTCTGTACAAGCAGTGTATGTACCTGCGGATGACTTAACAGACCCAGCGCCAGCAACTACTTTCGCACATTTGGATGCAACTACGGTATTAAGTAGAAATATTGCTTCTTTAGGTATCTATCCAGCTGTTGATCCACTAGATTCTTCTAGCCGTATTCTTTCTCCGGATGTGGTAGGAAAAGAACATTACGAAACCGCTAGAAAGGTACAAAGTGTTCTACAAAGATACAAGGAATTGCAAGATATTATTGCGATTATGGGTATGGATGAATTAAGTGAAGAAGATAAGTTGATTGTAGCTCGTGCAAGAAAGATACAACGTTTCTTAAGTCAGCCTTTCTCTGTTGCAGAACAGTTTACAGGAATGCAGGGTAAATATGTACCATTGAAGGAAACGATTCGTGGTTTTAAAGAAATTCTTGATGGTAAACATGATGACTTACCAGAATCAGCATTCCTATTCGTAGGAACCATCGACGAGGCGATTGAGAAAGCAAGAAAGGAATAGCCTATGAGCAGTTTTCATCTAAAAATCGTATCATTGGATGGATTGTTTTTCGATG
>JAAYQP010000312.1 GCA_012519195.1 Clostridiales bacterium
TAAATCCTGAAGTGATCGTCATTGGGAGCATCTTTGGTAGATGCGAAGAATTATTAAGACCTTCCATGGAAGAGGTTATAGAGAGGGAATGTATCCCATTTTCAAAAGCAGCCTGTAAGGTAGTGCCAGCGGGAACTGGAGAACAGATAGGAGATCTCGCTAGTATTATGGTTGCAGCCTATGGACTAAAGTTGGAGTTTGACATACCGGATAAAGTTGAAGTTATGGCAATCTTTGAACGTTTATTTGAGCGGTATCCGATTTTAGAACCGAATCGTAATAGTATCCTAAATAGTTATCGAATCATTAAGAATACATATTTGAACAAAGGAAAGGTACTATGTTGTGGTAATGGCGGTAGTGCTGCAGATTCCGATCATATCGTTGGTGAATTGATGAAGGGATTTAAACAAAAGAGAACAGTGAAAAACATAGTAACAGATAAACTAACTAAGGTAACACAGGAGGAGATCGATTATCTTCAGAATAATTTACAGGGTGCCTTACCTGCAATATCGTTGAACCAGCACAACGCTTTACTGTCAGCAGTTTCAAATGATAATGCCCCTGATATGATCTTTGCTCAACAGGTCTATGGATATGGAAGGGAACAGGATACCTTAATAGCCATCAGTACCTCAGGAAATTCAAGAAATATAGTAAATGCTGTTCTTACTGCAAAATTAAAAGGAATGCGCACCATAGGTTTAAGCGGAATGAATGATAGTAGATTGTCAGAGCTTTGCGATGAAACAATTCGTGTTGCTGGAAAATCAACAGATGAAATACAGGAATTACATCTTCCGGTTTATCACACAATCTGTGCTATGCTAGAAGCGGATTTTTTTGATGATTAATTATAGTTGAAAGCTCATACATAATTATAAAAATAAGGCAGTAGTAGTTACAAATTATATAAGGGTACACAGATATATCTGTGTACCCAATTTGATTTTGCAACTGCTCCTGCCTGTAGCTTCTTCAATTTATTTCTTCGTGGTCCATTTAGAACAATCCCAAACCTTAGTTACCAAATCTTCATAAAAGTCTGGTTCGTGACAGATTAATAGAAAACTTCCCCTATATTCCCTGAGAGCTCTCTTTAATTCCTCCTTGGCATCCACATCCAGATGGTTGGTAGGCTCATCTAGAAGAAGTACATTGGTCTCACGGTTAATGAGCTTGCACAAACGTACTTTTGCCTGTTCACCACCACTTAAGACCCGTACCTGGCTTTCGATATGCTTCGTTGTAAGGCCGCATTTTGCAAGTGCCGAGCGAACCTCATACTGGGTAAAACCAGGAAATTCACTCCATATCTCATCGATGCAGGTGTTGGTATTGTCAGAAGCCATTTCCTGCTCGAAATAACCAATGCTAAGATAATCTCCAAGGGTTACAGTACCATCTAGAGCAGGTATAAGACCAAGGATACTTTTTAATAAGGTTGTCTTACCGATTCCGTTGGCTCCGATTAGTGCAATCTTTTCCCCACGTTCCATAGCAAGAGTAAGTGGTGATGATAAGGGTTCCTCGTATCCAATCACTAGATTTTCTGTCTGAAAGATATATCTGCTAGCGGCACGGGCTTCCCTGAAGTTAAATTCTGGCTTCGGCTTCTCCTTTGCTAATTCAATGATCTCCATCTTGTCCAATTTCTTCTGCCTTGACATTGCCATATTTCTTGTGGAGACCCTTGCCTTGTTACGGGCAACAAAATCTTCCAGCTCTTTTATTTCTTTTTGTTGACGCTTATGAGCAGCCTCTAACTGAGACTTTTTCATTTCATATACTTCCATAAATTTATCATAATCACCTACATAGCGGTTTAATTCTTGGTTTTCCATATGGTAGATGATGTTTACTACACTGTTTAAAAAGGGAATATCATGGGAAATGAGGATAAAGGCATTTTCATAGTCTAGTAAATACCGTTTGAGCCATTCTATATGTTGAACATCGAGATAGTTCGTAGGTTCGTCTAGCAGTAAGATATCTGGCTTTTCAAGTAAGAGCTTACCGAGTAGGACCTTTGTTCTTTGACCACCGCTTAATTCTGTGACATCAGTGTCAAGCCCAAATTCATCAAGACCAAGTGCATGGGCGATTTCTTCTACCTTACTATCAATGATATAAAAATCATGCATTGTTAATAAATCTTGAATTGTGCCTGTTTCTTCAATCATTACCTGCATAGCTTCCTCATCTGCAGTTGCCATTGCATCGTATAGGCGATTCATTTTTTCTTCTAATTCAAACAAATAGGAAAATGCAGACTGGAGTACGCTTCGAATGGTCATTCCCTTTTCAAGTACTGCATGCTGGTCTAGATAACCAATACGTACATGCTTTGCCCATTCGATGTTACCCTCATCCGGCATTAATTTACCGGTAACTATATTCATGAATGTGGATTTTCCTTCTCCATTGGCACCAATCAGGCCGATATGCTCCCCTTTTAATAAACGAAAGGAAACATTATTAAAAATCGCTCTATCACCAAAACCATGACTAAGGTTTGTAACGTTTAATATACTCATTGATTCGTACTCCTTACTTATAGATCTAGGCAGTAAAAATTGCATTATGGTATCTTATTTTACAGGAAACAGGGGATTAAATCAATTCCATATTTCTACCTTTTGTATAAAACGGAACAGGTTTGAAACACTAACTTTAATAGCTGTAATCTCAATTATTTTTGTATTACTATGGTTTTAAAAGGAGGGAATCATGGACCCATTACTCGAAGTTAAGAATTTAAAGGTATCCTTTCACACCTATGCTGGTGAAGTTCATGCTGTTCGAGGTGTGAGTTTTCGGTTATATAAAAATGAAACCTTGGCAATAGTAGGGGAATCAGGCTGTGGGAAAAGTGTCACTGCCATGTCTATCATGCGATTACTTCCAAGGCCTCCTGCAGAGATTAAGGAGGAATCGGAGATTATTTATAAAGGAAAAAATCTTGTGAAGATGCCGGAAGAGTATTTAAAGCAATTGCGTGGATCTGAGATTGGTTTGATTTTTCAGAACTCTTTAACTAGTCTTAACCCTACCATGAATATCGGAAATCAGATAGCAGAAAGCCTAATGTTGCATAAGGGTATGAAGCATAAGGATGCATTTCAGGAAGCGATCAAGATGCTTAAACTAGTCCATATACCAAATCCTGAAAAGAGAGCACGTCAGTTTCCCCATGAATTTTCTGGAGGTATGGGCCAGCGTGTTATGATTGCAATCGCTTTGGCTTGCAATCCGTCCATTCTTATTGCTGACGAGCCAACGACAGCCTTAGATGTTACTATTCAAGCAGAAATTATGGATCTAATAAAGGAGCTTCAAGCAAAGCTTGAAACATCCGTGATCCTAATTACCCATGACCTAGGGGTAGTAGCTGGAGCTGCCGATCGGATTCAGGTGATGTATGCAGGGCTAATTCTAGAACGAGGAACGGTTGATGACATCTTTTATAATGCTTGGCAACCCTATACATGGGCCTTGCTACAGTCTGTTCCAAGATTAGAGACAAAACATAAGGAGGAACTGCATTCTATATCGGGTACGCCGCCAGATCTACTGGATCCTCCAAAAGGCTGTCCTTTTGCTTCAAGGTGTCCATATGTTATGAAAATCTGCAGAGATATTTTTCCGGATGCCACTAGGATTAGCGACACCCATGAGGTTCACTGCTGGCTGCAGCATCCTGATTCGCCTAAAGTAGAACGGCCTATACTAGGAGGATACAATCATGGAAACTAATTATTTTATTGAAGTGAAAAATTTAAAAAAGTATTTTAATATTGGTGAAAATATTGTTTTAAGGGCGGTCGATGATGTTTCCTTTCATATTAAAAAAGGAGAGACTTTTGGGCTGGTTGGAGAGTCCGGTTCTGGAAAAACTACAGTCGGTAGAACAATTATGGGCTTATATAAACCCACAGCTGGACAGGTTCTTCTCAATGGTAAGGATATTCATAAATTAAAGGGGAAAGAAAAAAAGGATTTCACTAGAAAGGTCCAGATGATTTTTCAAGACCCTTACGCTTCCTTAGACCCAAGGATGACAGTAGGAGATATCATAGGAGAGGGAATTGATATATTTCAGATTTATAAGGGTACAGAAAGAAAAGATCGCATTTACGAGTTATTAGAGTTGGTGGGTTTAAATAGTGAGCATGCCTCTCGGTTTCCTCATGAGTTTTCCGGTGGACAGAGGCAGAGAATCGGTATTGCCAGAGCTCTAGCAATTGAGCCGGAATTTATCGTTTGTGACGAGCCAATTTCGGCTTTGGATGTTTCAATACAGGCTCAGGTAGTGAATCTATTAATAAAATTGCAACGGGAATTACAATTAACCTATCTCTTTATAGCCCATGATCTTTCCATGGTTAAACATATATCAGATCGAGTGGGAGTAATGTATCTGGGGCACTTAGTAGAAGTTGCAAGAAGCGAAGATCTATATAATAATCCAATCCACCCGTATACCAAGTCCTTACTTTCTGCCATACCGATTCCGGATCCAAAGATTGAACGAAATAAAACAAGGATCAAATTTGATAAAAGTGGGAATGTAAGCAGGAAGCTAGTAGAAGTAGAAAAGGATCATTTTGTAGCATTGGATGATGGCAATGTTTGAGTGGATAAATGAAGGATAAGTCCTTTTCTTATAGGATAAAAAAGGTTATAATAGGAATTAGATATACGAAATTATAATACAAAGGAGAAAACAATGAAAAATACACTGAAATATGTAAGCATACTTTTTATATCCATCATCATAAGTTCATTTATGCACACATCAGCTTATGCTGGAAAATCAGACTATGCGATTTTATCGGATACAGAATGCTACATCTATGGATATCGCATCCCATATTTATTAGAGGATAAGGAATCCTATTATATTAAAATGGATTATTTAGTCGATGCTGGATTTGTTAATTTCTTTGCATCCTACGAGGAAGATGAAGAAGAGTATTACCGATTATATCTTGATTACGTGAGACAGGAAGACTGGTATAATCTTGATTGGCGTTCCATATATGAAACTGGAGATCGTATCGGTAAAATAACTTCTAGTAATCGAAGCTTATATTACTATGAAGATGAGATAAAGCTTTATAAGATAAAACAATGTGACTATGTAGCCTTAGATTCATTGGAAGTTGGAGACCATAGATTAGGCTATGAGAAAAGTACGGATACCTATTATATGGGTGAGCTTCCGAAGGGTAAATTAAAAAAGGATTCGATTTATGAATTTCTGAAAAAAGCAGTTGGGAATGCCAAAACAGAAAAACAAATGCTAGAAAATGTGCATGATCAACAGGTACTCTATATGACATACTCCTATGATTCACCACCATTAGATATCGAAAAATCCATGACTAGAAGCCAGCTTTCTGCTTTAACTACCCTTAAGTCGAAAAAAGGCGTTTGCGAAGATTATGCCTACTTGTACAAGGAATTATGTGATCGTATGATGATTCCATGCAAATACGTAACAGGCTACGGTAATGGGGGAGCTCATGGATGGAATTATGTTTATGTCGATAAAAAATGGCTATATATTGATGTTACATGGGACGATCCCCTTAATAATAAATATAAAAAGGCATCCGATGTAAGAAAGACATATTTTTTGAAAACCGATAAGCAAATGATCAACGACCATTATTGGAGTGATGTGGATAATCTACTTCCCGAGTTCGATAAATCGTGGAAGAAAATCGACAGGAAAAATATTAAAAGCACCGATGAATTCCGTAAGGCAGCAGCATATGCTGCATATTCCGCAAAGGGAGAAAATAAAAAATACACATTTCATATTACAGCAAAAAATCCTTGGAGTGTAAGTACGGGTTCAGCATTTCTCTATCATTATCCCTACTGGTGGAGTTTTTCTATAAGTAGAAGTTCCAATGGAAAAACAGTGACGATCGTGTTTAACCCATAAATCAAATCTGAAATAAAGAATGGTAAAGCAAGTAGAATCTTGCTTTTACCATTTTTTTTATCCATTCTATTTATTCTGAATAGTCCTAACAATGTAAATGTAACCTCTTTATATGTACAACTTGAACTGTACAACTTAAAGCATATGATTGAATAACATGAAAAATGTAAGATAAATATCATACAAGTTTTAATATATGTATTGACAAGTATTTCCTGATCCTTTATATTTTTAATATAAGGAAAAATATGTCAATCATACCTAATTTTCACCTAAAAACTTTAATCGTATATAAATACAATAGGGAAGAGGTCAGAAAAATCTGACATGGAATGGGGGACGATGGATGAATGAAAAAGTACCAAAGTATATGGAATTAGTTAACTGGGTTAAGCTTAAGTTGGAAGCAGGGGAACTGAATACTGGAGACAAATTGTATTCAGAAAATCAACTAAGTAAGATGTTCTCGATGAGCAGGCAGACGGTGCGCCATGGGATTAGTAAATTAGAGCAGGAAGGGATTGTTGAACGTATCCAGGGAAGTGGCACTTATCTATGTAATAAGGGAATGGTGAAGCAGCCAAAGACTTTAAACATAGCGGTTGTAACCACCTATGTGGATCGATACATTTTCCCGAATGTGATTAAGGAGATGGAAAAGGTAATATCAAGTGCTGGGTACTTTACTCAGATCGCATTTACTTACAATACTCTAGAACGGGAAAGAGCAATTCTTCAAAAGTTTTTAGATCACAATATCGTTGACGGTATTATTATAGAACCAACCAAAAGCGGCTTACCAAATCCTAATATCGAACTATATCGTCAACTAAAGAGACGAAAGATACCGATTATTTTTATTAATTGTTACTATCCGAATCTGGATTTACCCCATGTGGCTATGGACGATAGAATTGCCGGTTTGCTCGCAGTAAACCATTTGATTGAAGCAGGGCATAAAAGAATTGCAGGAATATTTAAGGCAGATGATCGGCAGGGACATTTTCGTTATACCGGATTTATCAAGGGTTTATTAAGTGCTGGACTGGATATTCATGATGATCATATCATCTGGATCGACACAGAGGATACGAATCATATGGAAGATAATGAGAGTAGAATTTTAAACCGGATAAAAGACTGCACCGCTAGCGTATGCTACAATGACGAAGTTGCAGTATCAATAGTTGAAATGTGTAAGAGAAATAAGATCAGTATACCTCAGCAACTATCTATTATTAGTATCGATGATTCGGACCTAGCAGCCTACTGTGAAATTCCCTTAACTTCGATCGCATATCCAATAAAAGAATTGGGTGAAAAGGTAGCCACAAATATGATCCAGTTAATTCAAAATTACAATTTTGACGCTAATTACGATTTTATACCTACGATATCTATGAGGGATTCTGTAAGAAGGCTTCGATAGAATATCATGGCAGTATTTAATCATTAATAAATATAAAGTAGCTGGTCCAACAAATATGAATAATGGAGGGAAGATATGCGTAAAAGTAAGAATTACAAGTTCTGGTTTGCTACCGGTTCACAAAGCTTATATGGTGATGAGGCTCTAAAAGAGGTAGCCTTACATACGAGGATCATGGTTGATGGATTAAACAAATCCGGTATTTTACCCTTTGAAGTAGTATGGAAACCCACCTTAATTGATAATGCATCCATCCGTAGAACTTTTCATGAGGCCAATATGGATGAGGAATGTGCTGGAGTTATTACCTGGATGCATACTTTTTCTCCAGCAAAATCATGGATTTTAGGTTTACAGGAATATAGAAAACCCCTTCTGCATTTACATACTCAGTTCAATAAAGAGATTCCATACGAAACCATTGATATGGACTTTATGAATTTAAATCAATCCGCCCATGGTGATCGGGAATACGGCCATATAGTAAGTCGCATGGGGATTGAAAGAAAGATCGTCGTTGGATATTGGGAGGATCAAGAGGTACAGGAAAGAATTGCGGATTGGATGAGAACCGCTATTGGTATTATGGAAAGTAGCCACATTCGTATATTACGGGTTGGTGATAATATGAGAAATGTTGCGGTTACGGAAGGCGATAAAGTAGAAGCTCAGATTAAATTTGGCTGGGAAATCGACGCCTATAACGTAACAGACATTGCAGAATATGTGCAGCAGGTCTCAAAAGGTGAGGTAGATGCTTTAGTAGAGGAGTATTACAACAAATATGATATTATCCTAGATGGAAGAGATTCCGAGGAATTTAGACGACATGTTGCGGTGCAAGCTCAGATTGAACTTGGATTTGAGAAATTTTTAGTGGAAAAAGATTATCATGCCATTGTAACTAATTTTGAAATGCTATCTGGTTTACAACAGCTTCCAGGCCATGCAATTCAGCGTTTGATGGAAAAAGGCTATGGATTTGGGGCAGAAGGGGACTGGAAGACGGCAGCTATGGTTCGCTTGATGAAAATTATGACCCAGGATATTGCGAATAAGAAAGGAAGCTCTTTTATGGAGGATTATACCTATCATCTTACTCCCGGTGAGGAAGGAATTTTACAAGCTCATATGCTGGAGGTATGTCCTTCGATTGCCGATGGACCCATCGGTATCCGTGTTTGTCCGCTGTCAATGGGGAACCGAGAAGATCCGGCCCGTCTTGTATTCACATCGAAACCAGGAAAGGCAATTGCTACTTCCTTAATCGATTTGGGCAATCGTTTCCGCCTGATTATAAATGAAGTGGAATGTCTTCCTCAGAATATTCCAATGCCGAAACTTCCGGTTGCAAGTGCCTTCTGGAGACCACAACCGAATTTAAAGACAGGGGCAGAAGCTTGGATATTGGCAGGAGGGGCTCATCATACTGCATTTAGTTATGACTTAAAAGCAGATCAAATGGGTGACTGGGCAGCAGCTATGGGGATTGAAGCGATTTATATTGATCAAGATACCAGTATCCGCAATTTAAAGAAGGAACTGTTATGGAACTCGGTAGCTTATCGATGAAGGGAGGGGGATTCCTTGGATAGCAATAGAATTCATAAAAGAAAGCAAGCCATATTAGATGGTAGAACCACTTTAGGGATTGAGCTTGGCTCAACTAGAATCAAAGCAGTTTTAATGGATGATGAATATAGTCCGATAGCGATCGGAAATCATGATTGGGAGAACCGTTACATTGATAATATTTGGACCTATACTCTAGAAGATATCTGGCAAGGAGTACAGGCTAGCTATCAAACTATGGCAGAAAGCGTAAAAGATGAGTACGGTGTTACCATCACGACCCTGGGAGCGATTGGTATTAGCGCCATGATGCATGGCTATATGGCATTTAATAAAAGGGGAGAGCTTCTGGTTCCTTTCCGTACTTGGAGGAATACCATAACAGGACCAGCCTCTGAAAAATTAACAAAGCTTTTTCAATACAATATTCCTCAGCGCTGGAGTATTGCCCATTTATATCAAGCAATTCTTAATCAGGAAGAGCATGTGAAAGATATTGATTACCTAATAACATTGGAAGGTTATGTACATTGGAAACTGACCGGTGAGAAGGTTCTGGGAATTGGGGATGCCGCCGGTATGTTCCCAGTGGATATTCACACAAAAGATTTTAATGACCGAATGATTGAGTTATTTGATGAACTTATTAAACCGGAAGGATTTTCTTGGAAGCTAAAGGATATCCTACCGAAGGTTTTAGTGGCCGGAGAACCAGCTGGTGTCCTGACAGAAGAGGGAGCTAAACTACTGGATACTAGTGGTAATTTAAAAGCTGGGATTTCGCTCTGCCCGCCGGAGGGGGATGCAGGTACTGGCATGGTAGCAACCAATAGTGTAGGAAGAAGAACTGGTAATGTATCCGCTGGAACCAGTGTCTTTGCTATGGTGGTATTGGAACGGGAGCTAACTAAGGTTCATCCAGAAATCGATCTGGTAACAACACCTGCCGGTGACTTGGTTGCCATGGTACATTGCAATAATTGTACCTCGGATCTGAATGCTTGGGTATCTTTATTTCAAGAGTATTCAGAGGCCATGGGCTACAAAGTGGATACAAATACCTTATTCTCTGTCCTTTATAACAAGGCCTTAGAAGGGGATGCGGATTGTGGTGGTCTATTGTCCTATAACTATTACTCCGGTGAACATATTACCCATTTTAATGAAGGGAGACCACTCTTTGTCAGGTTGCCTGATGCAAAGTTTAATCTGGCGAATTTTATGCGGGTGCATCTGTTTACTGCACTGGGAGCCTTAAAAATGGGATTAGATATCTTGTTTAAGGAAGAAAAGGTTGTGGTGGATCAGATAACCGGTCACGGAGGATTGTTTAAGACAAAAGGAGTCGGACAGAGGATTATGGCAGCAGCAATTAAAGCCCCAGTTTCTGTAATGGAGATGGCTGGTGAAGGTGGAGCATGGGGGATAGCTTTGCTTGCAAATTATATGCTTCATAAGGAGGAAGGAGAAACCCTCGATCAGTATCTCACCAATCGTGTTTTTGCCGGAATGGCAGGAGTTCGGGTTGAGCCGGATCAAAAAGACCTGGATGGATTTGAACATTTTATGAAGCGTTATAGGGCAGGACTACCGATTGAACGGGCAGCAGTTGAATTTCTTCGTTAATGGAGGGATGATATGTTAGAGCAACTAAAGCAGGAAGTTTACGTTGCTAATATGGAATTGCCAAAGAAAGGCCTAGTTATCTATACATGGGGAAATGTTAGCGGTATCGATCGAGAGAAACAATTCGTGATTATAAAGCCAAGTGGAGTCGAATATGAAACAATGAAACCAGAGGATATGGTAGTTGTTGATTTGGATGGTAAGGTGATCGAGGGACATTATAAACCTTCTTCAGATACGGCAACCCATTTGGAACTTTATATAAAATACCCCGAAATCGGTGGCATTGTACATACCCATTCTTCCTTTGCTACTTCCTGGGCACAAGCTGGCAGAGATATTCCCTTATACGGAACCACCCATGCAGATTATTTTTACGGTGCGATTCCCTGTACTAGAAAGTTAAGGAAAGAAGAAATTGATGGGGAGTATGAAAAAAATACCGGTCTTGTCATTATTGAAACCTTGGAGAACAGAGGGATTAATCCATTATTTACTCCTGGAGTCTTATGTATGAATCATGGCCCTTTTACATGGGGAAAGGATCCAGCAGAAGCTGTATCTAATGCAGTGGTATTGGAAGAAGTAGCAAAGATGGCTTATTATGCAGAATCCATTAACAAAGATGCTAAACCTGCATCAAAAGTTATAGCGGATAAACATTTTTATAGAAAGCACGGTAACCATGCTTATTATGGGCAGAACAATTAATATATAGGAGTTTTTAATTAAAAAAATAAGATTAATCCTATTATATATTGGAATAATATTAATAAAGCTTGCGTCTACAGGATGCAAGCTTTATTAATTTCGCGTAGGCATTGGGAAAGCAAAATAAACACACATTTAAGAAAGGTATGGTTATTCACGTAAGTTCAGAGAAGAGCTATGAATTATTAGCACGAACAGAAGCTTTATCTCACATTGGTAGTTGGGAAATGGATTTACTTCATCTTAGGAACAACTGGTCAGAAGAGACTTATCGAATTTTTGGTATTACTCCAGAAACTTATGATAATACCTATGAAAGTTTTTTAAAGTTTGTGCATCCAGAAGACATTAAGATTATTGAATGGTACCTTGGTAACCCGATTAAGGGGCCTATTGATATGGAATTCAGGATTGTAAGGCCGGATGGCACCATAAGAAATGTATATCAAAAAATGGAGTTTAAATTTGATGGTCAAGGAAATCCAGTATATCTCTATGGAACGATTCAAGATATTACAGATAAGAAGCAAATGAAACAAAAAAATGCAACAATGAATGTTGAGATAATGAAGTTTCAAAGCATGTTTAAAACACTTGCAGAAAAGCATAGGGAAGTTTTTGAAATAATAAATTCTGACGGAACAATTACCTATGTTAGTGAAGCTTTGGTGGAAATGATAGGGATTAAAGCAGAGGATAAAGTAGGTAAAAAAATATATGATTATGCTAATCAGGAAGATAAACACAAATTAATTCAATTAGTTGATTATGTATTGAAACATCCAGAAGCTATTGTTCGAGATAGTGTATCCTTTGAAACTCCAGATAAAAGAAAATTAATTCTTGAGGTAAATTTACAGAACTTTATAATGGAGCCTATTATCAAAGGAATTGTTATTCATTTTAGAGATATCACAAGTGAAGTTAAAATGGTAGAAAAAATAAATTACATAAACAACCACGATGAAACATCAGGTTTGCCAAACCGGGTTAATCTGAATAAACATTTGTTGGGTTTATGTAAGAAAAATGAGGTTGAGCCATCTACATTTGCTTTGATGATGTTAGATATCGATGAATTCAAATATATCAATTTAATATTTCTAGTATTCAGTTCTTTGAGAATAATTTTGTTGATAAAATTATAAATAAGATAAAAAAATATGATTTGGATCCTCATTTTCTTATTATAGAAATTACAGAAAGTATATTTTTATGCCAGTTAAATAAGGCTATCACGGATATAAGAAAGCTACAATCTTACGGAATACAGATTGCTCTTGACGATTTTGGCACGGGGTATTCTTCCTTAGTATATTTAAGTGCATTCAAAATAGATATTGTAAAAATTGATAAAATATTTATTAAAAATTTTAATTCCGAATTATCAAGTGCAGTTATAATTAAAGGTATTATCAATATGACAAGGGAATTAAAGATTAAGATAGTTGCCGAAGGCATTGAAAATATGGACCAGTTAATATTTTTAAAGAATCTAAACTGCTATACCGGACAAGGCTTTCTTTATAGTAAACCGGTTTCCTTAGAGGAATTCTCAAAGAAACTAGAGAAAAGGCTATGTATACCTGAAGCTGCTCATTTGGAGTGACATTCTGCTTTTAAAGGAAGCTGTGAACAATCAGTTAATAGTTAATAGCGCCCTACCTTTATGGGTGGGACGCTGTATTATTAACTATGAATTTTTTGGTATTGCAGAAAATGATTGAATTCTAAATTGATAATGTTATAATATCAATTTGACATATCAATTAATACCCTTTGGAGGAAGCGATATGGATCACTACATAGAGTATTATAAGTTGGATGACTTAATATCCCAAAAGATTAATAAGCCCATAATTATCATTTTAATTATCTTAATCATGGGTTTACTTCTGCTGAGTTTTTTATTAGCAAAAAATCTAAAAAAATTAAAGAAGGTCTATAAAAAGTATAATCATCTGGATTTACTTCGTAAAACATTCATAAACGCAGATCGAAATTTAATCCTATTAAAGGATAAGGATCTAAAATATCTTTTTGTTAATAAAGCCTTTGAAGATTTAGTTCAAAAAGATTCTTGCGAAATCGAAGGAAAGGATGATTTTGAATTATTTAATGAGGAGTTTGCATCCGAAGGAAAAAAATCTGATCTAGCTGTATTTGAGAGTATGACAGTAATTGTAGATAAGCTTAAGATCGGTAATAAAGTACTGGAGTTTACAAAATTTCCGGTTAAACTACCGAATAATGACTACGGGGTTGGAGCAAACATTCGGGATATTACAGAGGACTATAACAACAAAAAACAACTATTAGAAACGGTAGCGGCTCTGCAGCAAAGTCAGAATAAATTACAACTTGTGATGGATTCTGTACCGGAAGGGATCTTTGGTATTGATATAAACGGCATATGTACTTTCTGCAATAAGAGCTGTCTTAAGCTCTTAGGTTATACTAGTCAGGAGCAGATTATTGGGAAGAATATGCATTGGCTAATCCATCACAGCCGAAGAGATGAGACAAGAATAGAGTGGGAGGATTGTAGGATACTATCTGCTTTTCGCAATGGGAAAGGTGTCCATGTGGAAGATGAGGTCTTTTGGAGAGCTGATGGAAGCTGTTTTGATGTAGGATATTATTCTTATCCAGAATATGAAAATGGTGAGATGATTGGTTTAGTCGTTACTTTTCTTGATATTACAAGTCGCAAGGAAGCAGAAAAAATTGTCCGGTATAATACTTATCATGATGCATTAACGGGTTTGTATAACAGAAGATATTTAGAAGAAGAAATCAATAAAATTGATATAGAAAGTAATCTACCAATTTCAGTTATCATGGGAGATGTTAATGGGCTTAAACAAACCAATGATATCTTTGGACATGCTGCCGGTGATATGTTGATACAAGAGGCTGCAAAAATTATAAAAAATAATGCTAGATCCTCTGATATTTGTATTCGAACTGGTGGGGATGAGTTCCTTATGATTTTACCCAAAACGGATTCGAAAGAAGCTGGGAAAATTGCAGATCAAATCAAGGAGCAATTCCTAAAGATCCGTATTAATAGTTTTCACGGTAGTATTTCATTAGGTTATAGTACAAAAA
>JAAYQP010000313.1 GCA_012519195.1 Clostridiales bacterium
AAAAAGCGTTTCTCTGCTAACCCCAATACTCGGTTTTTGAGTATTTAAGTGATCTAAATAGTTGAACCTATCACTAATAGATTTTTTTTTGCCGTCAAAAATGGCTACAGATTGATTCTTTGATAGTTGCCAGATAGGGGCGGGTTGCTTTTTTAATATAAAATAAATCGCATGTAAATAGTACCTAGCAGTTGTTCTAAGTGAGGTTTGCATAGATTTTTCCATGCGATAACTGTGCTGATTTAATAATGCATAAATAATAATTCTTGAGGCCTTGCTAAATGGAATAGTCAAAAAGGCAAAACAAAGAAGAATGAATATTTTAATAGCTATCATTTTCTTTCTAATAGGTCTATAATGGTCAAATCAGGGTTGATTTGTTTAAATACAAATTCCGCAAACTCTCTGAAAGCGCCTTCTCCGCCTTTTTTTTTAGTCACATAATCACGACCATTCTTTAGATAATCAGGAGAATTTGAAGGCACAGCAGAAAGACCTACATGTGATAGTAACTCATAATCATTAAGATCATCCCCTATAAATGCAACTTGTTGTAAATTACAATTAAATATAGCACATAGCTCTTTTGCTTTACTCAACTTATCTTTAACTCCCATGTATAGATGATCAACATCCAGCTTTTTAGCTCTTCGTTTCACAATTTCTGTGTCCTCACCGGTCATAATTACAATAGGGATATTGAGCTTTCTAAATATCCAGACTCCCCAACTATCGGAAGTGTTAAACTTTTTCCATTCATTGCCAGTTTGGTCGTAATACATACCACCATCAGTCCAGACTCCATCTATGTCTGTTAATACTAATTTTATCATTCTGAGATTATGTTTTTGTATATTATCTCATCTTTTGGAATATCATGTTTTGCAATTTTCCCTATAACCATTTCTTTTTCACTCCATTTAAAGCCATCACCGGGACTTAATAAATGAATATCTGCTTCGGTTATTCGTTCACCTTTTTTTATATTTCTAATGCTTGCAATGGAACGTTCTAATTTGTGTTTGGATGCCTGTACGCTTTCTGGGATAAACAAATCCTCCTTCCCTAAGAACATTTCAATTAACCTAATATCCCTTACTAGTCTGTTTAGCCCATCAGGCCCAAGGGAACCAGCCTGATCGGTGCCTTTCATTCTTCGATCTATAGTTATATGTTTTTCAACTATTTCTGCTCCCATAGCCACAGCGGCAACCGGGGCTGAAATCCCAACAGTATGATCTGAAAATCCAATTTTATACTGAGAGTAATGATGTTTCAAGTATTTAATAGTATTGAGATTTACGTTTTGGGGAGCTGTTGGGTACTCTGAAGTGCAATGAAGGATTGAAATATCTGAATGGTAGTTGGATATTATTCCTAAAGCATCATCTAGTTCTTTTTTGCCTCCCATACCGGTAGATAGAATGATGGGAAGTTTAGTTTCAGCAAGAGCTGATAATAATGGTAAGTTTGTTAAATCCCTGCTGGCAACCTTAAGCTTGTCAGGTGTAAATAACTTAAGAACAGACATTGCACCTATCGCACAAATAGTCTCAACAAATTGTAATCCTTTGCTTTTTGCATGTTTGTAAACTTCAAAGTGTTCTTCGTCTGAAAGCTCCAGATAGTTTCTGTGTTCTCCATAAGTTTTTCCAAATGAATGAGGACTGTTATAAGGTTGTTGCATTTGCGATGCAGATAACTCTTCACGTAAATCTCGCTTGGTGAGCTTAACAGCATCCATTGGTGTTAACTCCAGGTTAAAGAGTTCTTCTTTTACAGGACGGGATACTAAGTCCACTAATAATTTTGCAATATCTACAGAGCCATTGTGGTTTTGGCCTATTTCACCAATGATATAAGTTTGCTTCATTATTTAGATTGTTGTTCGATAATTTTCTGCATTTTTCCCTTATAGCCTGAATTTTCTGCAGTTTGAATAATGTTCGCTATGTTTTCACAATCTTGATTTTTTTCAAAAATTGTTTGTGCCATAACAAAATCGTCATAAGTGTCAATAGTAAGCCTGAGCCATTGATTTCTTTTTAGCA
Source organism: Clostridiales bacterium (assembly GCA_012519195.1). Classification (GTDB taxonomy): domain Bacteria; phylum Bacillota; class Clostridia; order Lachnospirales; family Lachnospiraceae; genus Mobilitalea. The sequence goes on from JAAYQP010000313.1 coordinate 2,052, forward strand.
TTTCAGGTATTTGAAGCTTTTGAATGTTGAAAAGGTCAGAGTGCTCATAGATAAAAGGCGTTACGTGTTCTATATCCTTGGCAGATTTGGTTAGTGAAGCGACTCTCTTTAGTGTCTTAAGACTAGTATATTCGCAAAAAAAACCAAAATGAGTTTTAATGGTAGGAGTTGTGTTATCAAGATAGAAAGATGAATAATCAGTCTTTTGATATTCAACTTTATCAATAATTTCAGCGATATACCCAAAATTTAAAAATGGGTTGTCAGCACATACTCTGAAAAAGTACTTTGCGTTGAAAAGAGAGGCTGCGTCAATGAAACGCTTTAATACGTTGTATTCCTCGCCTCTAAATATATTACACTTTTTTTTTGCCAGTAAGGATGCTAGACCATCATCTTTTGGATTATTAGTTGTCGCTACAATAATGTTTTTTGAAGAAATACCGTTATTCATTAACCGTTCAATTATTATCTCCGGAATCGTTTTATCTTCATGAAATGGCATTAACATTTTACCCGGTAAGCGGGTTGAGCTAGTTCGAACTTGGAGAATAAAGAATACTGTATCAGTCATTATGCTTATTATCAATCTTATAGACTATTGTTGTGTCTTTTGCATCAATGAATTTATTCAATAAGGATATTTTTGTGTTTGATGGTAAAATATGTAACGAAAAAATATATTCGCCTCCCATTTTAGAGATTTGATCGTAATTAATAGATAATTCTTTTATTGCTTTTTCTCCTTTTTTTAAATCATTGACGAAAAGGTAACATCGGCTTCCCCAATTATCGAAATGTTCTTCAGCTTTTGCTAATGCTTTATGCCAAATCACATAGGAATCAATTTTTTAGTGAATTAATGCGGGTGCATCTCTAATATATCAAACAATTCTTTGTAGTTCATCTCAATTTCAAAATTGTTTTGCCAAAAAGCGCGAACACCTCTTCTAAATTCAAGAGTATTTATATTAGAACTTGCGATTCTTTCGATTATTGAGGCAATCTCGGCAGTTGGTGTATTTAAAGGGATTAGTTGACCTGTTTGCTCATTTACTATTTCATTACAGCCGCCAACATCAGTAGATAAAACCGGAATTCCAAAACTTATGGCCTCCATTATACTAACAGGTACTCCTTCAAATGCAGATAAACTAACAAACAAATCAACATGGTTGTTCTTATAAAAATTAATAACCTCCACGTTGTTTAGCGCTCCAAGAGGAATGTATGTAATATTAGGTGACTTTTTAAGAAGCTCTTTATAATAGATATATTCTTCTCGTTTTGGGTCATTGGGATGGCTGTTTTCTGAGCCGATGTGATACCATTTAATTCTTCTGTGACACTGGAGCAGGGTTTTAGCAATTTTGTGAACTCTTTTTTGATGCCGTATATGGGCACAACTAACAATAACAAACTCGTCATTCGGGGCAAAAGGTGATAGACCGTGATTATAGGTTCCTAATCGTGATGTCGCAATCTTTTCTTTGTGTTTTGGATATTTTTGTTGTAAATAGTTAGTGCCAGCATCGGAGACTGAAAAAAGAAAGTCGATATATTCTAGCTGAAAATGTCTCAGAAGAATTCGGTTTTGAAGCGTAACTCTATATTCAAACAAGTCGCCTCCATGTGCTCTTACAATGACGGTGGAACTTCTTGATCTACGTTTAATCATAGCCAGGTAAATGCAATCATAGAACCAAAAGGAATAAAAGATAGCACCTTTATAGTTTATTTTGTTGCGGTTTAGAGCATCTAATAAGCAGTCTGCTTTAAATTTATTCGAGGCTATTAGTGCAATGGCAGGTATTGGCTTTAGGATTTTTTTTGATTGAAAGCATTCAGAAATGTAAATTTGGAAGATTGAAAACAAATTTCTAAAAAGAACATTTTTCGGGCTGAATCTTTCCCATTTTAGATACTCTTGAGAAACCTTTACGTTTTCAGGCAAATCATTTGGAATCTCAGTTTTTTGTGTGGCAAATATTGAGATACTATCAAAACTATTTGCCAGAATTTTGATGTCATTTATTACAAATGACGAACTTAGATTGTCAACCAAATAAACAAAGGCCCGGTGCATATTATTCTTTTTCATCTACTTGTTTTTGTTCTATTTAATGAGGATTGGCCTTATTCATTTTTGGAAATTATTCGATGTAGCCAAATCGATCTTGCATCATATCATTCATTTTATCTTTCATTTCGGGAGAAATGTTTCCTCTAAGAGTGTATTCTTCACCAAAGCATGGGAATTGTTTCATTTCTGACTTCCTTTTTTCGATAAAACCAGAGCACGTTCCAATTACTCTGGCAGGATTTCCAGCTGCCAAACAGTCTTCAGGAATGTCATGGGTTACAACGGAGCCTGCTCCAACTACAGCGCCTCGGCCAATTTTTACTCCATTAATAATTATAGCATTTGCCGAAATTAGAACATCTTCCTCTATTTTAACAGTTTTCTCATTTGCTTCATTAAATATATCTTCCTTTACCCAACCTCGAAATTTACTATAAAA
>JAAYQP010000314.1 GCA_012519195.1 Clostridiales bacterium
AGAAGATACAACCAATATTACTCAAAAGCGAATTGACATAGAAAATAAAATTGCTAATAGCGAGACATGGTGGACAATGTTTGATGAAGACGATGCCTACAGGAAGAAAGCTATTGAGAAATTAGAAGCCGTCAAAGATTCAGTTACACCAATGGATGATCTTAACAAGAATATGAATAACATAGAGTTTATTAGAGCATGGGTGACACTTATCAAAGCGGTGTCACCTTATTCATTTTCCATAACATGGCTAAATGGAGATGAAACAGAAATAGAAATTGAAAGAGGAGATGATGAATAATGAGCGTTTATCAACCACAAATTATTGCACCTAGAGTTAGAGTAATACCAGTCAGAACAGTAACAGATAGAAATGAACAAAATCTTGCTGGTCAGAAAAAACGGATTGGAGTTTACGTCCGAGTATCAACAGAATTGGATTCACAGGCTTCCAGTTATGAAATTCAAGTTTCCTACTTTAAAGAGTATGTACAAAAAAATCCTCAGTGGGAGTTGGTTGAGATTTTCGCTGATGAAGGAATTTCAGGGACTTCTACTAAAAATCGAGCTGGATTTAATCGAATGATTGAGAGCTGTAAAAATAAAGAAATTGATTATATTATTACTAAGTCCATTAGTAGATTTGCTAGAAACACCCTGGATTGCTTACATTATATCCGTATGCTGAAGGGGTTAGGGATTGGCATTTACTTTCAAAAAGAAAACCTAGATACATTGGATAGTAAGAGCGAGCTGTTTCTCACGATCCTATCATCAATGGCCCAGGAAGAGTCAAGGTCCATATCAGAAAATACCAAATGGGGGGTTCAAAAACGGTTCCAGCAAGGAATAGTTCATATGCCGACAACCTACTTCTTAGGGTACGATACAGATGAAGATGGAAATATTGTAATAGATGAAGAGCAAGCTAAGGTAGTAAGAAGGATCTTTCAGGAATTCTTAAATGGAAAGGGTACTTCCTTAATAGCCAAAGGATTAATGGAGGATGGAGTATTAACTGCCAGAGGAAATCCTACATGGACTTCAGATTCAGTTTATAAGATATTAAAAAACGAAAAATACATGGGGGATTGTCTAGCACAAAAAACAGTAACCCTAGATTTTTTAACCCATAAGCGAGTTCGCAACAAAGATCATCAACCCCAATTCCTAGTGAGAAATAACCACCCAGCCATTATTTCAGAGGAAGATTGGAATGCAGTTCAGCAAGAACTAAAAAGAAGAAGTAAAATGCTCCGTGACCCTGATGGAAAGTATAGCATGCGATATAGCGGAACCGCCACATTTTCCAATAAACTTTTCTGCGGAGAATGCCAAAGACCAGTAATAAGAAGAAGGTTAACTACCCATACAAAGGAGAGGGAAAAAGCGCACTTTACGGCTTGGCAATGTAGGTCCGCTGCAAAACTTGATAGAGAGTACAAAGGGTGTAAATCCAAATATATATGGGAAGAAGATTTAGAGAAAGAATTTATGAAGTTACTGATAGAACTAAAGGACAAGAAAGAGAAAATAATTAATGAGGCTCAACTGGCCATAGATGAATATTCATTAACGGAGAGTGAAGAAGCAAGGCTTGAAGAACTTAAGCTACAGTTTGAAAAGATAACAGACCGAATTAGTGAAATGGCTGCTAGAGAACCTTCACGAAATGATCCCATTTATGATGCCACAATGCAGCACCTCATGTATGAACAGGAAATCCTTCAGATGGAATATGAAAAGCTAAATGAAAATAAGCAAGATAGCATCTATCTTCAAAATCATCTTGATGAGCTTCTAAAGTATATAGATGAAATTGGAGAAGATAATGAAGATTTTAGAGATGATATTTTTACACAAACAGTAGAAAAAGGAATCCTTTATAATAACCATAGGGTAGAAATATATTTCAAATGCGGCATCACATGCACCATTTGGGTTAAGCATGAGAAAAAAAGAATAGCTAAATAAAAAGGATTTAAGGAAAAAGAGAACCCACTAAGTTAGCAGATTGGAATTATCCGACTAATTGGTGGGTTTGTTTTTTATTTATTAACCACAGGATATAAGGCCTCCATAGCTTCTATAAATTGGCCCCATTCTGGATTTATTTCCTTTTCATACTTGGTAAGATAATATTGATACTTGTACAATATTCGAAGATCTTTTTTATCACTACCATTGGTTTTATAAAGATAAAAGATGAGTTCATACATTTTAATAGCATTAACATTATCTAAACCTGTTTCCCATTCCTCAGCTTTTTCTATTAATTGGATAGCATTGGAATCATGGGCTGCAAAATAAAGTAGTCCTTTTACAGCTATGTATGCAAGAGATTTAACTTCTCCCCGATCATCCCTATTATCTAGAGTAGGATCATATTTTGTTAACGGATATATTTTCTCCTCTATTGAATCCCTAAGCATCTGTTCTTCTGAAGATAAAGAAGAGTCCTTATGGACCAATAGCTGAGGAGGAACAGAATAAATATTCGTGTCAACATAGTCCTTCACTGCTGTCGAATGGAATTCACCGTATACAGCTTCATGAATTGCTAAGTTAGGAAAGGCTTTAAATATAGGATCTATCCATATCCTTTTAAATATTTGAAAGTCAAAGGCTCTTTTTGCATATTTGCTTCTATCTGGAGGAATAAGAAAATTAGCATCTAAAGTAATGATCTGGTTAGGATTACTAAAAATGCTTTCTAAAGCTGGGTTTGGGGAGGTTATATCAACTTTCATCGCCAGCCTCCCCATTAAAGAATTCTTCAAATTCATCTATATCTTCGTCAGAAACTTCGAATTCATAGCCAAAGTCATCGGGTTTCTTATTAAAAAGGGCCAGCGTATTCATGAACTTATCTTCATCGATAAGACGGTCCTCAAAGTTACGAATAATAATTTCGATATCCTTAGGTGAAGTACCGATATTATTTGTTGCCTTATTAAGCTTTAAAAATACTTCTTCATTAATGGCCCTACCCATGCGGCCATATTCACCATCCATATCTCGCTCATCAACTATATACAATTTATTATATTGCTCATCAGAAATTGTATTAATTTCTTTTAGTCTTTTAACAATTGAGCGGTATGGAAGCCACCAGGTGCATTGTAACCTAGCAATGAAGCGCAGCAATGTTTTAGTTTGCTTTTTCTCAAGAGAAGAGGTTTTAAATTCAGCTAGAACGATATTCTTCAAGGTGTTTTCGGGTAACAAAAACTCTGCAGCAAATCGATTAGCCTCAGTTTCAACTAAATTGTCCACTTCTTCAGAAGAACGGCTAAGGTGAGAACCGGTCTTAGTATAAAAATGATACAACTCATGAGCAATAGCAAAAATTTGTTTATCAAAATAGTCAGCTGTATTTAAGCCAATAAAAGCAAGTTCTTTATTACCTTCTGTAGAATATATAAGTGCTGCAGAAAAAGCTGGTTTTTCACCATCTGATTTTATAGGATATTCTAATAATAAAATTCCCATATTATCAAGAATAGTAAAGATATCATTAGCAATAGGAGTTTCTCCTACAAACCCTAAAGTGCGGCGTTTTTCTTCAGCAAGTTTGCGTATCTCTGCAAGTTGCACTTCATTAAGAGCGACTGAATAATTCATTTTCAAATTTGCTCCTTAAAAGTATTTGCTGTCTAAGAGATAGCATCATGGTAAAAAGTTTTTCTACGCCTTCTTTTTCACTGTCACCTAAAGCTTCACTACGCATAGCTACAAAAGAGTTCTCATCTTGCTTTTGAATAAACATATCTGTAATATCAAATTCAAGTATCTTAGCTAACGATTCAAACTGAGTAATAGAAGGAATAAAGTTCTCCCTTTCAATACGACCAATCATTACTCTATTTATACCAGTAAGTTCACTTAATTGTTCTTGAGTTAACCCTTTTTCTTCCCTTTTTGTTTTTACAGTATTAGCAAGTTTGGAAGTAGATAATTTTTTCATAGTTGGGCCTCCTTTCACTACTATAGTATGCCCATAGTTAATTATATGATACTAAAAATGACATAAGAAGTCAATTATTAAATAAAATCTGGGGTAAAATCTTTAAAGTGAAATTTAAAATAACATTTGCTTATATACTATCCAATTGATCAGAAATTAATCAGTGGTAACAGAATAAATATTTAGAAATACATACTAATGAAGAACAGATACTTTATATTACTGATAAGTATAGATAATGTTAATTAATTTTTGAAACATAATGAATATACGCAGTTGACAACTAAAGATGAGATATAATATGGAAAAATAAAAAAGGATGTTGCAGTAAAAGTGCATATATAATAGGAAGGAACTTTTTCAATTACAAAAAAGTATATATATAAAATAGGAAGAAACTCGTTTAAAATTAAGAAGAATAAGACCGTCTCTAATCAGATGAGAGTTCGAACAATCCATTCATAAATCCCATAGCTTTCTCATAATAATGAGGGTGAGGGGTGATGGTTGAGTGAAGTCGGATAATCGTTCATATAATCAAAGAGCTACAGAAATAAATTATACCGCTGCAATTATGGCCAAACAAATTGGTGATGCCATTATTGAGGGTATTATGAAAGAAGATCAATTTGATGACAATATTCTTGTTTGGCATTATCAACAGTTACATATGTTAAAAAATTTCTTTGAGTTACTACATGAAAAAACAGATACATATCCTAGTTGTAAGAAAGGATGTTCAGGCTGTTGTAAATATCCCATATTAGCAACAGAGGTTGAATATCATTATATTTCAAATTGGATGAGAAGTAACGTTACTGAGGATACCATGAATAGCTTACATAAAAACTTTGATCAATGGCATGAGGAAATGGGAAGTATTATCGATTCTTTTGAATATGGGAATAAGCAAAAAAGTATCGAATATACACGTAGAAATGTAAAATGTCCTTTTTTAATAGATAATTCATGTTCAATATATGAAGCCAGACCAGTTGCTTGCAGAACTTATTTCTCTTATGGTAATCCAAGAAGCTGTGAATCGGAAATGTATCCAAAGGGGACTATTGATCTAGAAAATGCTAAACATAATATTTATGATGTATCTATAGCTAATAGAATAAAGGTAGTTTCTAAAGGAGATGAAGAAAGAGAAGATAAAATGTTTAGATTAGCATTTGCTGTTTTGCTGTTACCTTTATGGTTTGCTAAAGAATGATATTCATTTTGTAAAAATTAATACTCTTCTGCTTATAAAATAGAGGAGAATTTTCCTAAATAATTAGAAGCCTGTCTCTTAACGGAGGTGGGCTGTTTTTTTATACCTATTTTTAGGTTGTCAGTTTTACATAGTAATAGGAAATCTACATATTGCGGTTTTGTTAAAATTAAAATTCATTTAAACACAACATATAGTTAGGTTATCAATCTCGTATCATGGCGTCGTGAGTATCGGAATAGAATAACAAGGGTGCAAATGTAGTTATAGCAAGGGTTTTATAGGTTGAGTATGTAGCCTAAATATTACAGAATGGTTACACGTATGACCATTCAATCATAGGATGCCCAAAAGTGTAGTTAAACATTACAAATATATAGATTTTAGTATACATAAACAGATAGAGGAGTTAATAGTTATGGTCTATTTAAAGGTTAAAAGATTAATAGATATAGTTCTTTCATTTTTAGCACTTATTATATTATCTCC
>JAAYQP010000315.1 GCA_012519195.1 Clostridiales bacterium
AAAAAATTTATAAAACAACTAAAAAGAAGGAAACATTACGCACTTTTTAAAAGTTAAAGAAACTCTGGACTTCCCTGTTTACAAGGGGTTCCAGAGTTTTCATCTCTTACAACTGTCAAAGATAGGATTATGCTCTACCACTACAATTGTATTGCCTGCATCCACCATGTGATTCAAAAGTATCAGAAAATGTTCAATATCCTTTGGATGTAGGCCCGTAGTTGGCTCGTCCATTAGATAAAGATTTCTTTTCCCTGACCCACTACCGATTAATTCCTTGGCAAGTTTGAGCCGCTGGCCTTCTCCCCCTGATAATGTTGTAAGGGTTTGTCCAAGACTCAGATAGCCAAGTCCAACATCTAGAAGAAGGAATAAGATTTTCATAATTTTAGGTTGATCTTCAAATAAACTAACTGCCTCTTCTACGGATAGATTTAGAACATCCTTTATTGAATGATCTCTAAACTTAACGGATAATACTTTTTCCTTAAACTGATTTCCATTACAAACAGGGCAAACAACTTCCGTATTGGTAAAGAATAGCATATTATTTTCAATCACCCCGAGGCCTTCGCAGTTATCACATCTCCCACCCGGCGTGTTAAAGGAAAAATGTTTTGCTGTTAATCCTGCCTGCTTTGCTGCATCGGTTTTGGCAAATACATTTCTAATCTCTGAATAAACCTCTGAATAGGTTGCCACATTGGAGCGTTTCATTCTTGTAATAGCGGCCTGTTCGATTTCAACCACTTTATCGAAATATTCAAGCCCTGTAACATGATTGCCTTGCTTATCCTGCTTATCTTTCGCAAGCACCTCAAAAATCAAAGTCGATTTCCCAGAGCCGGAAGGTCCTGTTACTGCCGTTAAACAACCCATTGGAATCTTAACATTAACATTTTTCAGATTAAACTTATTAGCATCTTTCATTTGAATCGTACCTGCTGCCTCTCTAAATCTTGTTTTCCCTGGCTGAGGATTACGAAGATAGTTTCCGGTAACCGATGCTTCATTACTAACGATCTTCTCAAATGTACCAGTAGCTACTACTTCTCCACCATGCTTCCCAGAGCCAGGCCCTATATCAACGATATAATCTGCAGCAAGCATAACATCTACATCATGTTCAATGACAAGCACGGTATTTCCCAAATCTCGCAATTTATTAAGTATGGTTATAAGTCCTGCGGTATCTTTCGGATGAAGTCCGGCTGTTGGCTCATCCAATATATAAATCACACCAGTCAGATCAGAATCAAGTACTGCTGCCAACCTTAACCTTTGCAGTTCTCCCCCAGATAAAGTCACAACCTGCCGGTCAACTGTTAGGTAGCCAAGTCCCACATTGATAACTCTTGTAAGTTTTGTCTTTAGATCAAGTAGATAGGCCTTTACCAACTCCAAATGTTTTTGACTTATTGAATCCTCTAATTCACATATCCATTGATATAACTTTTCCAATGAAAAATGTGAAAGCTCTGGCAGGCGTGTTCTATTCACAGTAATACTCCGACTTAACTCAGAAAGTCTCTCTCCTTTACAACTAGAACATTCTATGATATCAAAGTATTCTTCCAATTGCTTTGCATTTCCCTCTTTTTCAGCAAAACGCCTCCATAAGATTGGAAGTACACCCTCAAACTTTCCAGAAGACACAATTTTGGGCGGTTTATGATCAGGGAAATTACGTTTCACCATATCATTTTCAATGCCTTCATAGAGAATAGCCTTCTGAAGATCACTAAACTTTTCTACCGGAACATTCTTTGGAATGGTTAAACCATAGTGCTTATACGCAGCATATAGAACTGAAATTTGATAGTTTCCGTATTGATTCTCCCAGTAACGAACAGCCCCCTCTTCCAAAGACAACCTTTCATCAACGACTCTTTTTTTTATGATAGTATGAACCTTTCCCATACCTTCACAGCTTGGACAAGCTCCCTCCCTTGTATTAAAGGAAAAATGGGTTCGTGTGATCTTATCCATTCTCTTGCCACATTTATTACAGTACATATACACGTAAAAGTCATTATTTTTCTTCTCTGTTTCTTCTTTACAATCGCCAGATGATATCATATCTCCGCAATAGGGACACTTTCGTACTCCTAGCTTTTCATACACCATTCGAAGGTCAGTATAGATGTCCGTGACTGTCCCCACCGTTGATCGGGGATTATTATTTGAGTCATTTTGCGATATTAATATAGCAGGAGACGCTCCACGAATGCGGTCTACTTTGGGTTTATGAATCCCTTGTAAGGTTATGGCCTCTAAGTATTGTCTTTGGCACTCATTAAATAATACATCAATGAGCAGAGTCGATTTTCCCGAGCCAGAAAGTCCAGTAAAGACCACAAGCTTATTTCTGGGTATCTCCAGTGAAATGTTTTTCAAATTTCCTTCTTTGGCACCATGGATAATTATATTAGACATTAAATCCTCCTTCATTCTTAAATGAATTACTTTTTATTATTGTCCGTTTTATTGCTACTAATTTTATTATATAACATGAAAGCAATAATCGAGGGTTTTATGGATTTAATAACCTATTTATTGATAAAACCTTAGATCAGTATTATAATGTTTTAAAAAACATGGGGGACTTATAGTGACAATGCGACCTATTGATATCGCAAGAAGATTGCAGATTAGTACAACAACGCTTCGAAAATATGAAGATCTTGGAATAATTCCGCCAGTGGAACGTTCCCATAATGGCTACCGAATCTATACTGATGAACATATCGCTTACTTCATATGTATAAGAGAAATGTTGTATGGATTTACCTTATTTGAGATTGGAACTATGCTAAAATTAGTGATTGATCATAAACATGATGAAGCCCTTTGGATTGCAAATAAGGCACAGTCCGATCTTCAAAATGATAAATTTATCTGCGAACAGATTAAGGCACAGTTTTTATATAAAAGAAAACCAAAATTACCAAAAGAACTTACCGTTGATACCGTAAGCAAAACTACAGGAATTCCTGCTTCAACCATACGATATTGGGATAAAATTGGTCTTATCTCTGTCAATCGATGTGTGGCTAACAACTACAGAATATTTATCCAATCAAATATCGACCAAGTATTAATGATACAGGCACTGAAATTCGCTATGCAGGCACGGGGAGAGAAATATGCCATTCAGCAAATCCGTAAAGAAATGCAGGAGGTAAACTTATCGGATATGGATAAAATAACTGCCCTTGTTACCAGTATTGACAAGCACTTGGCGTCGCAAAATCGAGCACTAATTCGTAGTGTATCTGCACTATATTACCTTTGCAGACAGATTGAGGAAAAATGCTTTGATGTTTGATGAGATTTTGTAAAGGTATTTCTTTATTCGTATAATGAAACTTTCTCCAGCCTTAGCTGCATAGCTGTAATATCATTCGATAATGTAACTTACCTTCTTAATTATCATATAATAGATATTGATTAATCCATATTGAGGTACCCCATGATCATTCATACGGTACATCCGAATGAAACAATTAACTCAATCGCTGAAAGTTATGGGATATCTGCCGAAAAGTTGGCAATCGATAATCAGATCACTGATCCCAATCGGCTGATAGTCGGGCAATCCCTATTAGTTTTATTTCCAGAGGAAACCTATCAGGTTATGGACGGTGATAATTTAGCCGATATTGCAGCTTCCTATGGAATCCCAATGATGCAGCTTCTAAGAAATAATCCTCAACTTTTTGATAGAAAGTATATTTATCCCGGTGAAAATCTTATTGTCAGCTTAACGGATGAGAAAATTATGGAGATTTCAACCAATGGTTATGCCTTTCCTTTTATAGATATTAGTCTTCTTCAGAAAACCCTGCCATACCTAACCTATCTTACCATCTTCTACTATAGGATAACGATGGACGGTGGGATCGTTGATATCAATGATCAAGAATTAATTAATACCGCAAGAGGATATGGTGTTGCACCTATTATGTTAATCTCCACGCTAACGGATACCAAGAAACCTGATGTGAAAGCGACTCATAATATATTGACTAATACAGAAGTACAAGAGAACTTAATTAATCGTGTCTTAGAAAACATAAAAGCAAAGGATTATTATGGACTTAATATTGATATCCAGAATATTTTGCAAGAAGACAAACAACTATTTATCGATTTCATTGCAAACATATCGAATCGAGTAAGACAAGCCGGATATCCTGTTTTCATCACCTTAACTCCAAATACCTTTCCTACAGAAACAGGTGATTTATATCGGGGACCGGAATACACAGTTCTCGGCCAGTTAGTAGATAGCGTAATGTTATTATCCTATCAATGGGGAAATGTTAGTAGTCCTCAGCCAGCTCTGCCTATAGAAGAGGTTAGAGATCTCTTGGATTATTCCATTACACAGTTACCTCCCGAGAAGATAAATATCGGAATTCCTGTTATCGGCTACATTTGGCAGCTCCCCTTTATTGCTGGTTCTACCGTTGCCAATGCAATCTCACATAATTCCGCTCATATATTGGCCATGGATGTTGGGGCTGAAATTCAACGCGACCTTGCTTCTCAGGCTCCCTACTTTACTTATATTACAGATAAGGAGTATATCGTGTGGTTTCGTGATGTCAGAAGTGTAGGTGCTCTCTTGGAGCTTGTAGTGGAATATGGTATTGAAGGAATCGGAACATGGAATATTATGCAGTTCTCCTCTGGATTATGGTTATTGATCAATGCATCTTTTGATATTAAGAAGGTATTATGAAGAAAATCAGAATTCCTATCGCAACCTATATTGGGCACTGCAAGAATAAAATCACAACCCTTGTAACCAGTATTGAGAAACATTTGGCGTCGCTCAATCGAGCTCAAATTCGTAGTGTATATGCACTATATCACCTT
>JAAYQP010000316.1 GCA_012519195.1 Clostridiales bacterium
TAACACTTTATTGTACAATGATTTCAGGGTGTTTCTTCTTGATATATAAGAATATAAGGGGTACAATATTTATCATAAGAACTCTTATGTATAATTATAGTATTTTTTATACATACATGTTTCTTTTAACTACTTACGAAAGAAAAACTATTACAGAAAGGTGTCGTGCAAGATGAAGCAACCAAATTTTATAATTATACTAACAGATGACCAAGGATATGGTGATCTATCCTGTATGGGATCGGAGGATTTTGTTACCCCAAATATTGATAGTCTGGCAGAGAGTGGAGTCCGCTTTACAAACTGGTATTCAGGGAGTCCGGTTTGCTCTCCTTCCCGTGCCTCCCTCCTTACTGGTAGATATCCTGGCAATGCCGGTGTTAGAGCAATTCTTCAAGGTCATAGAGAAGCATCCGGTATAACACCGGAGGTACCTACATTAGCTACAGCACTAAAAAAGGTTGGTTATAATACATCAATTGTCGGTAAATGGCACTTGGGCTTAGCAGAAAAAAGCAGACCCAATCAGAATGGATTTGATAAATTCTATGGATTTATGTCCGGTTGCATAGATTATTTTTCCCACGTCTTTTATTGGGGTATGGCGGATGGTAAATTTAATCCAACCCATGATCTTTGGGAAAATGACAAGGAAATTCATGAGGATGGCGCCTATTTTACTGATCTGGTGACTCAAAAAGCAGTAGAGCAAATAAGGGAATTCTCAGAAAACGATAAACCATTTTTCCTATTTGTAAGTTACAATGCACCTCATTATCCTATGCATGCACCGAAAAAGTATATGGATCGATTCCGTCACTTGCCATGGGATCGCCAAGTAATGGCAGCTATGCTAAGTGCTGTGGATGATGGTGTTGGTGAAATAGTAAATGAATTAAAACGCAATGGAAACTACAATAATACCTGCATCTTTTATCAAAGTGACAATGGACCATCCAGGGAATCAAGAAACTGGATGGACGGAAACCCGGATCCCTATTATGGAGGAACGAGTGGTATTCTGAAAGGCCACAAATATAGCTTATTTGAGGGAGGAATCCGGGTACCAGGTTTGCTATCCTGGCCAGATGTAGTACCTGGTAAGCAAGTTATTGATGAGCCATGCGCTGCCATGGATATATTCCCAACCTTTCTTAAAGCGGCTGGGGGCAATCTAGATGAATATACCATAGACGGTTGTGATATTCTGCCGGTTGTTACGCAGAACGAGCCATCACCTCACGATTATATATTTTGGGAAATGGAAGAGCAAACCGCAGTTAGAAACCGTAATTATAAATTAGTATTAAATGGCCATCTTGTTGAGGGAGAACCAGTGCAGGATAAAGTATTCTTATCCGACCTTTCCACGGACCCTTCGGAAAGAAATAATCTGGCTAAGGAGCTTCCGGAAATTACGAAATCCTTGACTGAGAAAGCCCTACAATGGCGAGAGGAACTGGAAGAAAATTGGAGCCAAAAATGGCAGGCAAATTATGAACATTAAAATTGAAACAAAGGATTTAAGATTCATTAAAAAACAACCAAAATAAAAAGACAAGAACAAATGAGTGATTAATTTTAAAGGGGCAGTTGCAAAATATATCAGGGTTTACCTCTATACCCTTTCAATATTGCAACTGCCCCTTCTGGATTCTATTATATTATAACATAGTAATCAAAACCACATAATAAAGGCAATGGCACTATTACATATTGACAATAATACCCCATTGATTTATAATTTTCTCAACCGGTAGAAATACCGGCATCAATCGAATAAATAGTTTGATTATCAAAGTATATAATGTCCTTGTTTTTATAACAAGTGGAATTCTATGGAATGGTAGGAAACATGGATTTCATTAAGATAATGAAGGGCTAATAAAAGGAGGAATCGGATATGAAAATGAAACCGCTCGTGATTGGAGATTTGGTTGCCAGAATACCAATTATTCAAGGTGGAATGGGAATCGGCGTTAGCAGATCGAGCCTAGCTGGTGCTGTTGCAAGAGAAGGTGGTATTGGCGTGATTTCTACAGCGCAGATTGGATATGATGAACCAGAATTTAATAAAAACCAGCTTGATATAAATCTTATGGCAATTAAAAAACATATTAATAAAGCAAGAGAGTTGGCTGCAGGCGGAGTGATCGGTGTTAATATTATGGTTGCAACAAAGAAATATGAACGTTATGTTAAAGCAGCCTGTGAAGCTGGCGCAGATATCATCATCTCAGGAGCAGGTCTTCCTATTTCCCTTCCTGAACTTGTAAAAGGATTTAAAACTAAGATTGCACCAATTATATCCAGCCTTAAAGCAGCCTCTGTAATTCTTAAAATGTGGGATAGAAAATATCAAAGAACAGCAGATTTAATTGTAATAGAGGGACCTAAGGCCGGTGGACATCTTGGTTTTTCAAAGGAACAGTTGGACCATGTTGAGGAAATGGATTTTGATTTGGAAGTTCAGAAAGTCATCAAATTAAAAAAAGAATATGAAGAAAAATATCAAACTTATATTCCAGTGGTCGTAGCAGGAGGGATCTTTGATCAAGGGGATATTAAGCATGTGATGGGACTTGGAGCAGATGGTGTGCAGATTGCAACAAGATTTGTTGTCACGAAGGAATGCGATGCCAGTCAAGAATATAAAAACGCATATCTGAATGCGAATAAGGAAGATATTAGTATCGTAATCAGTCCCGTAGGAATGCCGGGGCGGGCAATTGTTAATAATCTTATAAAGCGGGTAGGCCAAGGAAAGCTTCCGATCAAACGATGCTTTCATTGTTTGGAAAAATGTAGTCCTAAAGTAGCACCTTATTGTATAACCCAAGCTTTAATCGAAGCGGTTCGTGGAAATCTAGAGGAAGGCTTGATCTTTTGCGGAGAAAATGTTCATCGATTAAAGAAGATGACGACGGTTAAGGAGATCTTTGATGTGCTTGTTTTTTAAATTGACCATTCTTAAAAAGTACTGTGATTAATATCACAGTCTTTTTTTGGATATAATGCTATATTATACTATTATAACTAAAAGTTAATAGATTCAAAGTAGAAGATATGATACTCTTAAAATGAAAGGAAAGACAGGTATGGTTAAAAAAGTAATAGATCTTAATAAAACGGTATATGAATTGTGTAATGAATATCCTGAACTCAAAGAGA
>JAAYQP010000043.1 GCA_012519195.1 Clostridiales bacterium
CCATAAGCACCCAAAACGGTAGAGAAGGCCGTGTAGATTGAATTATGCTTTGCTGACATGGTTAAACTTGGGTATTTGATTTCACTTTCATCAAGATGCTCTTTCATCCATCTCGCTACTCCAATATATTGATCCCAGGTAAAATAATCACTACCGGGATTCGCTTCAAACCCCAAGTCTTCTTTCATCTGTGCTTTATATTTATCAAAGATGTCTTTTCGATAAAATAAGATGATTGTCGTAGAATCAAAGGGGATACTATAGAGCTTATCCGTATTTTCAAAATAAGAGCATACCTCCAAATGCTCTTTAGAAAAACTATCGATACCTCCAACAATATGGGGCAAAGAAGGATCCTTTTCATATTTATTCAGATCCTCAAGCCCATCATAGAATCGGTTTAAAGTCTTATATGGATCAACATAGATAAGGTCATATTGTGCTGTCTTAGATATAAACTCCATGTTTATTTTTTCTTCCAAGGTATTAAAATCCATTCGTTTAATATTAACCTTAATACCTGTGACTTCAGTAAATTTCTCACTTTCCTTCGATAGAATATTAGCATGGATATTATCTTCACAAATAAAATTAAGAATCGTCCCATCACATTGCTTCCAATCAAATGCAACTGGCGATTCTATATTACCAAATTCATTTTCAGGCTCACCGAATAATACTATTCGATTGCCAGTTTTCTCAGATGGTTTACTACAACCTACTAAGGCAATGGATAGTATTAATAGGATTATCCCGATACGATATAATTTTGTTCTTCTGAGATCTTGCATGCTGTCCTCCTTACTATATGCTACTTAGAGCAAAAGAAACATAATTTTTAAGTTTCCTCAGTAAAGAAGAAACGCTCCATAAGAGCATTACGATACCTGCCAGTAGTTATACCACTGGCAGGTATTGTTTATACTAAGAATTTAGTATTTTTTGTACCATATAGTCTTTATACTACAATTCTACACTATTTGACCAAATAATACAAGCTTTTAAGGGGATATCTTGTTAATCTTGTCGGATATCTAATACTAAATTCACTCTGCAGTATGTTGTTTATTATAAAACTAGCTCATGGAATAGATCTTTCACCGTCGGGTAAATTCGAGCAAATTTACGGTATTTTTCCTCATACTTAGCTGCTATTTCTGGGTCAGGTTCAATGGTGTCTACAATCTTTACAATCTTAGAAGCGGCTTCCTCTACACTTGCATATTCTCCACAGGCAACCGCAGCCAGTATTGCACCACCTAGGCTTGGACCTTCTTCACTCTCTAGCAGATCAACTTTAATATTTAATACATTGGCAAAAATCTGTCTCCATAAGGGACTCTTGGCCCCACCTCCTGATAACTTCGTTCGTTCAATTTTAACACCAAGCGCTTTAACAACTTCAAAGCAATCACGAATAGCAAAAGCAACACCTTCTAACATGGCTTGCGTCATATCTGCTCTTGTGGTATCCATCGTCATGCCGATAAAGGTTCCTCTTGCATTGGGATCATTATGAGGGGATCGCTCTCCCATAAGGTAAGGCAAGAAAAAGACCTTGTTTTCACCAAGCTTGGTAATCTTAGCTTGCTCCGTAGCATAATCCTTTGTTCCAATGATTTCATCCATCCACCACTTATTACAGGAAGCTGCACTGAGCATACACCCTAATAGGTGATAGTAACCATCTGCATGGGCAAATGCATGTAATGCATTGTACTTATCTACTCCAAAATTCTTGCTGGAGATAAAGATCGTGCCCGAAGTTCCAAGGGAGATATTACACATTCCATCTCCAACAGTACCGGTACCTACTGCTGCAGCTGCATTATCAGCGGCACCTGCTACGATCTTTACATTATGGCTTAAACCAAAGGTATCTGCCAGTTCAGGTTTTAATGTTCCCACGATTTCATAGCTTTCAAAAATCTTCGGTAACTGTTCCTCTGTAATATGACAGATTTCTAACATTTCTTTTGACCAGCGTTTATTCTTTACATCAAAGAGCAGCATACCGGAAGCATCCGATACATCTGTACAGAAGGTTCCTGATAACCGATAAGCAATATAATCCTTTGGAAGCATGATTTTATTGATTCTCTTAAAATTATCAGGCTCATTCTCCTTAACCCAAAGGATCTTTGGTGCTGTAAATCCAGCAAAGGCAATATTGGCGGTGTACTCGGACAATTTATCTTTTCCAATAACATGGTTGAGATAATCTGTCTCCTTGGTACTTCTTCCATCATTCCACAAAATAGCTGGTCGTATGACCTTGTCCTCTTCATCAAGGATAACAAGACCGTGCATCTGTCCACCAAAACTAATGCCTGCTACCTTTTCTCTCTCTATATCTTTTGTTAATTCAATAATTCCTTCGCATACTGCCTTCCACCAGTCTTCGGGGTGTTGTTCAGACCACCCCGGATGTGGAAAATAGAGAGGATATTCTATTGAAACACTGTTACTGATATGACCATTTGCCTCCATTAGCAGTAGTTTAACTGCGGAAGTTCCCAAATCAATACCGATATAATACATGGCTTCACCTATCCTATTTTAATTACTGCTTTTACAACATCATTTTTATTATTTATCACAAAGTCAAACGCTTTTGCTGTATCTTCAAAGTCAAATTCATGGGTAACAATTCCTGATACATCGATGATTCCCTTAGCGATTGCATTGATCGCTTTCGGATAAATGTTTCTGTAGCGGAATACGGAAGTAATCATTGCCTCTTTCGCTAAGATTTTTGCAAAGTTATATTCGATGATATCTTCTGGTGCCATACCTACAAGTACTATGGTTCCACCACGTTTTACTAAATATGCTGTCTGTTGAACAGTGATTTTACTTCCTGCTGTCTCAATAACAACATCCGTACCCTTTCCTTTGGTGATTTCCTCCATTGCCTTGACAGTATCTACTTCTTTCGCATTAATTACTCAGGTAGCCCCTAATTTCATTGCGTAATCTAATCTCTTTTGCATTACGTCAACAACGGTAATATCGGTAGCGCCATATGCTTTACATGCCAGTAAAGTAACAAGTCCAATGCATCCTGCACCAAGAATAATTACGGAGTCACCCAGCTTTACATTGCCCTGAGCTGCCGCATGCATTCCTACAGCCAGAGGTTCTACCAAAGCGCCTTCCTTGGAAGTTATATTATCCGGTAATTTAAAGCACATATTTGCAGGAAATGCGATATAATTTTCTAGGCAGCCATGATAGGGAGGAGTTGCAAGAAATTCAACATCAGGACAAAGATTATATTTACCGTTCTTGCAGAATTCACATTGTCCACAGGTGCAACCTGGTTCTAATGCAACCTTATCTCCGATTTGTAGATCGGTAACCTTACTGCCTATTTCAACAATTTCACCGGCACATTCATGGCCTAGAATAAAATCACCGTTTACAACGAAATCCCCAATGGAACCATGCTCCAGATAATGCACATCAGAGCCGCAGATTCCTACATATTCTAGCTTTACTAATACCTCATTCTCTTTAATTTTTGGTACTTCAACATCTCTAATTTCCATTTTGTTTAAACCCGTCATAAATACTGCTCTGTTCTTCATAATACATTCTCCTTTTCAATTTATTTGTTGATGTTTCCTGTAATAATGTTCATTTCCACTTGTTCCTTGTATCTTGGCTCCAACTTTGTAAGACCGATACTTCATCAATGCTTACGCTGCAGGTTTATCTTCCACAAGGATTACTTTTCTAGTCTTTTTACTCTTTGAGCGGATATCCCAGATAACTGCAAGTGCTATGATACAAGCTTTTACGATCTGCTGAACATAAGAGTCTACGCCGATCAGATTCATGATGTTATTTAGACAACCAATAATGAATGCACCCGCTAAGGTTCCCATGGTTGTACCTACTCCACCAGAGAAACTGGTTCCACCTACGATAGCTGCAGTTAAACCTTACATTTCATATCCAATCGCTCCATTTGGTAAACCTGCATTTACTCTTGACATGAAGAGGATACCTGCAATACCTACTAAAACACCATTGATCATAAACACGATATATTTATTCTTCTTAACGGTAATTCCCGCTGCTATGGAAGCTTCTTCATTTCCACCAATCGCATAAAGGGAACGGCCCAATCTGGTGTGTCTTAAAATATACCAAATGGCAACGGTAATCACTGCTGTGATGATGATGGAAATCGGAATAGCTCCAATATATCCCTGTCCGAAAATTGTGTAATTCTTAATCTGTAAGATATTCTGTCCATTGGTTATCAGTAATGCTACACCACGAGCGGCCTGTTGCATAACTAAGGTAGCTATAAATGGCGGAGCATTGAGATGGGTTATCATAATCGCATTAATAATATTACATACAACTGCGATTACAAGGGCTACGATAACTGCTAATACTAATGAGCCGGTTGACTTATAGACAATGATTGATATAACACCGGATAGTGCAAGCACAGCACCGGAGGACAGATCAAGCATACCGCTGATTATCAATAGCATTTCACCATAAGCTAGGATCGTGCTAACTGCCAACTGTTTCATAATATTAGATATATTATTTGGCGATAGAAAGTTCTTGTTTAGTAAGCTACAGAAAAATATCATTACAAAAAGAACGATAAAGATAGAATACTTTTCTTTCGCCGAAGTATTTTTAAATTTCTCTCTCATTTTTTCTCCTCCTATTAACAAGTCGTTGCATATTTCATGATGGTTTCTTGACTAAATTCATTTCTCTTTAATTCCCCGGTGATCTTACCCTGGTTCATAACATAGATTCGATCACACATTCCAATCAATTCCGGTAATTCTGAGGAAACCATGATGACAGCTCGACCCTGTTTTGCTAGTTCTACCATCAGTTTGTAGATCTCGAACTTTGCTCCTACGTCAATACCTCTTGTTGGCTCATCCAGAATTAGAATCTGTGGATCCCGGATCATCCATTTAGCCAGTAGTACCTTCTGTTGGTTACCACCACTTAAGGATTGGATTGGGGTATCAAGGGAAGGAGTTTTAACATTCATTTTTTGAAAATACTCTCCCACGATCTTGCGTTCTTCTTTTTCATGGGCATAGCCCTTATAGATAACTTTCTCAAGACTTGAAATACTAGCATTCTCCATAACACTTCGAATTGGTATGATACCATAGCGCCTACGGTCCTCCGATAGCATGACCATCCTATGGCGGATACTGTCAGAAACCTTATGGATATTCACTTGCTCTCCATTGATAAAGATATCGCCCTTGTTATATGGGTCTAATCCAAAGATTGCTCTCATTACTTCCGTTCTTCCAGCACCAACCAGACCCGCGAAACCGACAATCTCTCCTTTCCTTACATGGAAATTTATATCTTTAAATATGCCTGTGCTTCCAAGGCCTTTAACTTCAAGTAGTTTATCACCAATTTTTACTTCTTCCTTCGGATACACATTTTCCATCTTACGACCAACCATAAGCGAAATTACTTGATCCATGGTCATTTCACTGGCTGGATGGGTTTCTACTACGGTACCGTCCCGTAATACGGTTATATCATCTGCTATTTGGAATACTTCATCTAGCTTGTGTGAAATATAAATAATACTTACACCTTGAGCTTTCAGTTCTTTAATCTTTTTGAAAAGCATTTCTACTTCTCTTTGGGTAATGGAGGAGGTTGGCTCATCCATTACAATAATCTCCGCATTATTGGAAATCGCCTTTATAATCTCCAGCATCTGAATGTCGGATACGGTCAAGGTTTTTAACTTTTGCGTTGGTTTGTAGGGCAGATTCTCTGCATTTAAAAAGTCTATGGTATTCTTTCTTAATAACTTCCAATCCACCTTGCCTAATTTAGTAACCGGTAATCTTCCTAAAAATAAATTTTCTTCGATCGACATCTCCGGTACGTAATTTAATTCCTGTGCAATCATGGCAATACCATGCTGCCTTGCATGAATTGGATTTTGTATTTTTACCGGTTTCTCATCAATAAAGATCTGTCCAGCATCCGGTTTGTAAATGCCATTAATAATTTTCATTAGTGTGGATTTGCCAG
>JAAYQP010000317.1 GCA_012519195.1 Clostridiales bacterium
CAAGGAATGTTCACTAATATTCTCTGACTGTGAGTTACGCATAAGTGACCAACGCTCAATGAACTTCATTCTTGATATCATGGCAAAAAAATTATTATCCAATCGGCTTCCTCCCGTGTTATTTAATATCAATTCTATGGTATAGATCAAAGGGGCTGTCGCATTAATTTTTATGACAGCCCTCTTCCTTAAATTTACGATTAGCTAAATCCCTTTCTTGGTTTCCAGACATCTCTTGATATACTTACCAGTATAGGAAGCATCATTTGCAGCAACCTCTTCCGGTGTTCCTTTTGCTACAACCTTACCACCCTTGTCTCCACCTTCTGGTCCAATATCAATAATATAATCTGCTGTCTTAATCACATCCAGATTATGTTCAATTACTACCACAGTATTACCGGTGTCTGAGAATCTTCTTATAATTTCAATCAACTTATGGACATCCGCAAAATGTAAACCAGTCGTAGGTTCATCTAGGATATATATTGTCTTGCCGGTACTCCTTCTACTGAGCTCTGTCGCCAACTTGATTCTTTGTGCCTCACCTCCGGACAGAGTTGTAGATGGTTGCCCCAATCGAATATAGGATAGACCTACATCATATAAAGTTTGAATCTTTCTATGAATGGAAGGTATATTTTCAAAGAAACGTAATGCTTCCTCAACGGTCATATTTAGTACATCGAAGATTGTCTTACCTTTATATCGTACCTCTAAAGTCTCCCGGTTATAACGCTTACCACCGCAAACCTCACAGGGTACATAGATATCCGGTAGAAAGTTCATTTCGATCTTAATGATACCATCACCGCTGCAGGCTTCACAACGTCCACCTTTAACATTAAAACTAAAACGTCCTTTGCTATATCCCCTCATCTTTGCATCCTGAGTAGAGGCAAAAAGATCTCTGATCTGATCAAAAACTCCGGTATAGGTTGCAGGATTCGATCTTGGCGTTCTACCAATCGGCGATTGATCAATGTTAATAACCTTGTCTAATTGTTCCATCCCCTTTATATCCTTGTGCTTTCCTGCAACCGTATGGGCACGGTTTAACTCCTTGGCTAGTCTCTTATATAAGATCTCTGTAACCAGGGAGCTCTTACCAGAGCCTGATACACCGGTAACACAGGTTAAAACTCCAAGTGGGATATCAACATTAATGTTCTTCAGATTATTCTCTGCTGCTCCAAGAATGGATAGATAGCCAGTTGGCTTCCTTCTCTCCTTAGGTACTGGAATCTGCACCCTACCACTTAGGTAGGCACCGGTGATTGATCCTTCCACCTTCATGATTTCCTCAGCAGTACCTTCCGCCACAACTTCACCGCCATGTTCCCCAGCTCCGGGTCCAATGTCAATGATACGGTCAGCAGCAAACATGGTATCCTCATCATGCTCAACAACAATTAGTGTATTTCCAAGATCCTTTAGATTCTTTAAGGCATTAAGGAGTTTATCATTATCTCTCTGGTGCAAACCAATACTTGGTTCATCAAGAATATAAGCTACTCCTACCAGTCCAGAACCAATCTGTGTAGCTAGTCGAATTCTTTGTGCTTCTCCACCAGATAAGGATCCCGTAGCCCTCGCCAGGGTAAGATAATCCAGACCTACATCAATCATAAATTGTAGCCTTGCTTTGATCTCCTTTAGCACCAGTTCTCCAATTTGTTTCTGCATAGTGGTTAACTGCAGATTTTTCATGAATTCTGCCAGATCTCGAATGGAATATTCCGTAACATCTGCTATACTTTTATCACCTACGGTAACGGCTAAGGCTTCCTTCCGTAGGCGTTTTCCTTTACATGCCTTGCAAGGAGTCGTTTGCATGTAGGTTTCATATTCCTGTCTTGAAAGTTCAGAACCCGTCTCACGATACCGCCGCTCAACATTCCGAATCAAACCTTCAAAGGCCACATCATAAACACCCTCACCACGCTGACCTCGATAATGAACCTTAACAGACTTTCCGTTGGTTCCGTGAATAAACATTTGGCGTATCTTTGCTGGTAGCTTTTCATAAGGGGTATCTAAATCAAAATCATATTCCTTTGCTAAGGCTTCCATAATTGCTCTGGTATAGCTTCCTTTATTACATACCGATTGCCATCCAGGTGCTGCAATTGCTCCGCCGATGATGCTCTTATCCTTATCCGGAACAAGAAGATCCTCATCAAATTCCATCTTAATTCCAATACCATGGCATTCCGGACAGGCTCCAAAGGGATTATTAAAGGAGAATATTCTTGGTTCAATCTCTTCTATACTAATACCACAATCGGAGCAAGCGAAGTTCTGGCTATAGGTAATCGGTTCCCCACCAATCACATCCACAATTAGAAGACCATCTGCAAGCTTTAAGACAGTCTCAATGGAATCAGCCAAACGGTTTTCAATTCCTTCCTTAACCACCAAACGGTCAACTACAATTTCTATATTATGCTTAATATTTTTCTCTAGCTTTATCTCCTCGGATAGGTCATAGATATTACCATCAACCTTTACTCTCACATAGCCGCTTCGCTTTGCCTGTTCAAATAATTTAACATGTTCACCCTTTCGGCCTCGAACAACCGGAGCTAATAATTGTATCTTAGTCCCATGGGGTAATTTAAGTATCTCATCCACCATCTGATCAACAGACTGCTTCTTGATTTCTTTACCACATTTCGGACAATGGGGAATACCAATTCTAGCATAGAGTAGGCGGAAATAATCATATATTTCTGTCACAGTACCTACCGTTGAACGGGGATTGCGGTTGGTCGATTTCTGGTCAATGGAGATTGCAGGTGGCAATCCCTCAATACTCTCCACATTAGGTTTTTCCATTTGTCCAAGGAATTGTCTAGCATAGGAGGATAGGGATTCCATATATCGTCGCTGCCCTTCGGCATAGATCGTATCGAAGGCTAGTGATGATTTACCTGAACCGCTTAATCCTGTTAATACTACAAACTGGTCTCTAGGTATATCAAGATTGATATTCTTCAGATTGTTTTCCTTTGCGCCTCTAATTCTTATATATTTCTTCTTATCAGCCATTATTTCACCTTTTCTAGACGTTTAACAAGTATACTTGCTTATACTTGCACACCATACTCTAAATAAGATCATAATTCCATACTCATTGATTTATTGGAATCGATCGTTACATTAATTCATTTTACAATATTAAAATAAACGGATATCGTAAATCTATTCCATATCTAGCAAATGCTTCTTAATCTCCATCATCTTATCCCTTAACTCTGCAGCCTTTTCAAAGTTAAGCTCTGCTGCTGCAGTATGCATCTGCTTGGTAATCTTTTTAACCAGCTGCTCCAATTCCTTTCTTGACATGGATTCCAAATCCTTTTCCAAATCCTGTGGTCTCTCTTCCATCCGTTTTGAAATACTAATGAGATCCCTTACCTTCTTCTGTATGGTGGTAGGTGTAATCCCATGAGCTTCATTGTAAGCCTGCTGGATCTTCCTTCTTCGATTTGTCTCGGAAATCGCTCTTTCCATGGAGTCTGTCATCTTATCCGCATACATAACGACCCGTCCGCCTGCATTACGAGCTGCTCGGCCGATGGTCTGAATAAGTGAGGTTTCTGAACGTAAGAATCCTTCCTTATCAGCATCCAGTATAGCGACTAATCCAACCTCAGGTATATCCAATCCCT
Source organism: Clostridiales bacterium (assembly GCA_012519195.1). GTDB lineage: Bacteria > Bacillota > Clostridia > Lachnospirales > Lachnospiraceae > Mobilitalea. Next base: position 3,675 of record JAAYQP010000317.1, read on the forward strand.
CACGGAGAAGGTTGATACCTACCAAAACATCAAATAAATCCATACGCATATCTCGGATAATTTCATAACGTTCTAAGGTATCGATATCGGAATGCAAATATTTTACTCTGATTCCAACCTCTATTAGATAGGTGGTTAGATCTTCTGCCATACGCTTGG
>JAAYQP010000318.1 GCA_012519195.1 Clostridiales bacterium
AGAATGATGATCCTTGATTAACTCCCTAGGTATTTTTCTCAATAGATAATCAAACTCCTTATTTCGAACGATCGTCATAATGAATGAATATCTGACATTTTGATATAGTTCATAGATCAATTCTGTAAAAACATCTATACCAATATGTTTTTCTTGTTCTAATTTACAAATCACTTCATCCATAAGTTCTTTTTGATACTCCTCAAGCACCGTAAAAAACAAGATTTCCTTACTAGGATAAAAATTATAGAAAGACCCCTTTGAAATACCTGCTAGTTGAACAAGCTGATCGACTGTTGTTTTCTTTACTCCATATGTTAAAAGACAGTCTTTCCCCACCTCATTCAGTTTCTTTCTTATCATTTCTTTTTCATTTTCACTAAACGCAGTTGCCATTTCTCCCTCCGAACTCTATGACTATTTTAATATCTATAGTCATAGACTAACATAACAGTATCTCTATGTCAATCCAAAGTATGGAAAATATAATCCCCTTTCCAGTAACGAAAGGGGATAAGATATACGGATCATTCCACAGACTTCAATGATTCCGCCATATTAACTTTCTCTATTTTTTTATTAAGTATCAAGTTGACCAAAAATGTAATTCCAAAGGTAACGAGGATTGCTACTATATAACTAGTCCCAAAGATCTGTTCTTTGAAAGATAGCGCATCTATCTTAATACGGTCCATAATAAATCCATGAAGTAATTTACCAAGAAGCAAGCCTAAGAGGGATCCGATTAAAGTGAGAATAACAGTTTCTCGGAAGATATAGCTTCTCGTCTCATTCGCATAGAAACCAAGAACTTTGATTGTCGCAATCTCACGGCTACGCTCTGTAATATTAATGTTATTGAGATTATAGATTACAACAAAGGCCAAGGCACCTGCGCAAGCGATCACTAGCCAAATGATTGTATTTAGACTTTGCATCATATTCTCAATCATTACTCTCATGTCATGAATAACGGCTACTGTTGCAACATTTTCATCATTAGATAGCAAGGCAGATACCGAATATAAGTTTTCTTTATCCGTGGTTGCAAATGCATTTTTATAATTTGCTTCTTCTCCGAACAGTGCTTTATAGGTATCGCCGGTCATAAATAGGTAGTTGCTCATATAGTTATCAAATATATTACTGATTTCCGCCTCCACCGTATCAATTTCATTAGTTTTGATCGTTATGGTATCACCAATATTTAGATCTAATACTTCTGCCAAACCATTATTGATTACTACCTTACTATAATCCGGATAAGGCAATGTTTTCCCATTGGAATATAAACCAATAACCTTTGTGATATCCGGATCATCTGTAGCAACGATTGTAGCTTTCTTGAAACGACTTCTCTGTCCCACTTCCATTTCATTTGTGGCAACAAATACAGTTTCCGATAATTCTTCTCTATATGCTTCTGTTAAATTCCTTTGCTCTTCTTCGGTTAACGCTTCCGTAAAGCTAATATTATAATCGTAGGTCATAATCGTATCAAATTGGTCATTAGCAATATTACGAATGGAATCTCCAACGCCCATAGCCGCCACTACTAATGCCGTACATCCTGCAATCCCAAATACCGTCATAAAAAACCGTCTTTTATATCTTAGTATATTCCGGATGGAAACCTTATGAAGGAAACTAATTCTTTTCCATAGAACTGGTATACGCTCAAGTAGTACCCGTTTACCTGACTTTGGGGCTTTCGGTCGTATCAGCTGTGCTGGCATTTGAAGTAGTTCTGCCTTACAAGAAATATAGGTAACACCAGCAGAGCAAAGCAAGGAAACCGCTAGGGAAAATACCAATAAGGGAACATCGAATACATATTCAATTGGTGAAAACTCATACATCATGCCATAAGCTTCCCAAATTGCAATCGGGAAAAACTTTGTTCCTAGAAGATATCCGATCATACATCCAAGCAAGGCCGCACTACCAGAGTAGAATATATATTTTCTAGCAATTGCTCCATCACTATACCCAAGTGCTTTCAGTGTGCCAATTTGCGTACGCTGTTCATCCACCATTCGAGTCATGGTTGTTAGGCAAACTAATGCAGCCACCAGGAAGAAGAATATGGGGAGAACTTTAGCAATTCCATCTACAATGGCGGAGTCATTCTCAAAGCTAGCATAGCCTACATTGTGATCTCGGTTTAAAACAAAAATCTTAGCTGTAGGAATGTCTTCAATTTCCTTCCATGCATCATCAATTTCTTGCTTGGCTTTCCTTAGTTCTTCTTCTACCTCGGCAAATGCCTCCTCTACTTCCTCTTTTCCCTCCTCATATTCCTTAAAACCATCTGCCAATTCGAGCTTGCCTTCCTCCAGTGCATCCCAGCCATCCTGGATATCCCGCTTACTTTTCTCTAGCTGTTCCTTAGCAGAATCTAATTGAATTTTGGCCTCTCTTAATTGCTCCTCAGCGACTGAAAACTCTCGATCTACTTTCTCTCGTCCATGTTTTAGTTCTATTTGCCCAGCCTCCACTTGCGCAAGAGAAGCTTCAAGAGTTTCATATTGTTCCCTATACAGTTCAAGAGTCCCACTTTCCTCAATCTGCTTCATGGCAATAATTAAGGATGTCCTATTCTGATCGATTTCTGCCTGGCGTGCATCTAGTTCTGCCAATGTTTCTGCCTTACTCGTTTGAAATTCCTTAAGAGATTCCTCATACTCCTTAAGAGACTGAATATACTCCCTTTCCCCATCTGCTAGCTCTTCTTCTGCCTGATTAAGTTTTTCTTCCTGCTCCTTAATTTCCTCTTCCGCATCCATTAATTCTGTTAAAGCTTGATTTAATTCTTCCTCAGCATCCGCTTTTTCCACGAGATAATCATGATAGGCCTCTTCATATTCCTTTTCTGCATCGAATACTTTTTGCCGAGCTTCCCCTACAATTTCTTTATAACGAAGCTCTACTCTGCTTTCCAAGGCTTCCTCTAAGGTCTTTTCATAATCAGAGATGAATTCTTTGTATTCTTCACTATATACTTCCGTTTCTTTCTTCAAACCAATTAAAATCTCTGTATAATAATCCATTGAAAATCCATCTTTCGGAAGATAAATAAAAGCATATACGGAACCGCCTGCAAGGCTTGAAGTTCCTCGATCATAATTCAAGTAATTCACAGAGTCCGCTATTCCTACAACGGTATATTCGATATACCTAAAGGCTTCCTGTGTGTCCTCACCATTGGTTGAAGCGATACGAATCTTTGCTCCTAATAGATCTTCTGTAAAGAAGCGGGCATCCAATACACATTCATTACCTGCCTTTGGCATCTTGCCGAAGCGGATATTTAATAGGTTAACTTCATCGGTTATGGAATGTGCCTTTAAGACTACATCTTTATCTTGATCCATACTGATATCAGCGATAAAGTCCTTGGTCACAGCCCCTTCTGCTATAACGCCTTCTATCTGGGAAAAGTATTGCACGTCCTCATCCCTTAATCCTAATGTAGAGAGCAGGCGAAAGTCATACATTTGAAACTCAGATACATA
>JAAYQP010000319.1 GCA_012519195.1 Clostridiales bacterium
GGATCTAGCCTCCTATTTAGGAACCACTCCGGAAACTATAAGTAGAAAACTAGCGGAATTGGAGGATGATGGTTACATCCAGCAGCTGACTCATAGAAAAATTCAAATATTAGATTATGACGGGCTGCTTCTGATATAAGGATAGCGTAGTGAGGATAAGTAAACTTTACATCTGTTTTCTTACGATTTTATAATCATCGTTCAAATGGAAATAATGACAGTTATCAGTGGATCCCATCATGAATCTAGCCATTTCATCTTCATCTAAATTTCTTTGACAATAGTAGCATCCGATTTCTTCATCGTAAACATAATGTATGCAATAATCACAATGATCTTTTCCCATATTTTGTATCTCCTTTTTAAATCGATTTTTAATCTTTTTAGCACTTATTTATTATACTTTATAAAATAGAAAAAGCAACATACTTATTCTTACTTAACGTTTAAGTATAAAATATTTCAAAACAACAAAGATCTGATCATAAGGTTATGGAATGAATTAAAAGGTATGAGTCGCTAAGAAATTGGAATACTAAGAAAGAGAATTTTATTAATTTGTAAACCTTATTCTTTAAGCTATTAGGAGGCTAAAATATGGCAGATAGTAAAATGAAAAGTACAAGAAATAATAAAAAAGAAGATGGAAAATTTCATTCAAAACATATAAAACATGATCCTCAGGCAGAGAGTGCCCGCGCTGTATTTGGCTTACAGGGTGATAATTATCAGAATAAGAGAAATGACAAAGCAACTACGCATAAATAATATTGTTACTATTATTAGAACAATAGGTATAACAAGATGTATAACAAGAGGGACTTCATTAATTGTAGTAACTCATAAATTAAGCCAAGTGCAAGGTGATAAGGGTATACAGGTATATTGCTGTGTACCCATTTACTTTTGTAATAACGCCTTTATTGAATAAGTGGTAAGTCTGTAGTAAAATTTACTAAATTCGAATGGTCTATTACAAAGGACATATAAAAAAATAAATTAGTCATAGTTAGGAATGGAGGGCATTATGTTTTTCCTATTAGGAATTAATTCTGATCAGAAACCAATTGAATATGTTAAAACAATTCTATGTAATCGATGTGGTAAGTATGGTAGGTATGAAGTATTCATGACCTATATGAGCTTGAGTGTGTTTTTCCTACCAATCTTCAAGTGGAATAAGCAATACTATGTAAGGGCTACATGCTGTAATGCACTATACGAATTGGATCCCGTGATTGGTAAAAACATTCAAAAAGGAAATAATATTGATATCACAGAAGATGACCTTACCCTGGTTCGAAGCGGTTCTTACAATGGCTGGAATTATACCAATAATGAAATTCTAAAAACCTGTTCCCACTGCGGATACGAAACATCGGAGGATTTTAGTTTTTGTCCGAAATGTGGCGAGAGACTATAATACATAGTAAAGATAAGGAAAATGGGTGGGAGGATGCTGCTATGTCCATTGGTTATGCCTGTCTTACCATAGGAGTGCCTGGTACAAATTTGTCTCGGTGTATTCTAAGAAATGCAACAGAGATAAATCTTCGGAAAATTATCACCGCTAATCTATTAGCCTTAGAGGCTATGATTGATTATAATATCGAGAATCATATAAGACTTTTTCGAATTAGCTCTGATATCATACCATTTGCATCCCATCCAGTAAATAATATTCTTTGGTGGGAAGACTATAAAGATCTCTTCCTTAGAATAGGGAAAAAGATAAGGAATGGTAGGGTCCGCGTTTCTATGCACCCGGGGCAATATACCGTAATTAATTCTTCCGATGAGAAGGTTGTTTGTAATGCAATTAGGGAATTGGAGTACCATAATAGATTCCTTGAGGTATTAGGCATGGATCCTAGTTGTAAACTCATCCTTCATATCGGCGGGGTATACGGTAATAAGCAAAAGGCAATGGAAACTTTCGTAAATAATTATGCAAAGCTTGATAAGTCAATTAGAGACCGTCTGGTAATAGAAAATGATGACAAGAATTATACTATAGAGGAGGTTCTTGCAATATCAAAAGAAACCGGTGCACCTGTAGTCTTTGACAATCTGCATCATGAGGTAAACCCTCCAGAGAAAATTCAAACAGAGACTATGTGGCTTCAAGAATGTGCGAAAACCTGGGGAGAAGGGGATGGTAAGCAAAAGATCCATTATTCATTACAAAAGGAAGGGGCATCGGTAGGGTCTCATTCGAATACCATTTATTTATCCCCATTTCTCAAGTTTTATAATAAGTTACCGAATAAAAATATTGATCTTATGCTGGAGGTTAAGGATAAAAACCTTTCAGCATTAAAATGCAACAATATAACTGCCAAAGGAGTTCCCATAGAAAGTTTGAATAGGGAATGGGACAGATACAAGTTGCTTGTATTATAACAGTGAAATATATTATTTAACAATTTATTTTTTATATAATGTTAAGAATAGGGGGATAAAAAATGAGGATTGGTATTTTTTATGCATCAAAAACTGGTACAACAGAAAAATGTGCGAAAGAACTTGCAAAGCAACTGGATGGAGCAGAGATCTATGATCTTACGAAAGGCAATACAAGTATCGACCAGTATGATGTGATCGTGGTAGGTTCTGCAATTAGGATCGGGCAGCTACATAAGAAAGTCAAAAATTTCTTAAATGAGAATGCAGAAAAGCTAAGACAAAAACATACAGCATATTTCATTTGTAATGGGAATGCACAAGAAACGAACAATGTATTCGAACAAAACCTAAGCACTGAATTGAGGGAGCATGCCATATGTTATGAAAGCTTTGGTGGAGAGATCATCCTAGAAAAACAAAAGGGAATAGATAAATTAATTATTAAGATGATTATGAAAAACCCTGATAGTAAACTTCCAGAAATCAACTATTCATCGATTCGGAAATTCGCATCAGAGATTAAAAAGATCGTAAATAATTAAGTAGAATTAATCTTTTATTTTGACCTTAAATTTTTATCGAAGTAGATCTGATACGTATTTATTTTCTAAAATATGGACATATTAACCATCATAATGATAAGGTAAATTGGAGGTTAGTTATGTCAGAACAAGTTTTAGAAAGGCTGGAAGGTCGTGTAAGTTATCATGATTCCGTCGAGGAGATGTTACTTAGAATAAAGGAAGATGGGCTCTCCAGTGTATTTTCCCGTTGGGAAGAACAGGAGAAACTTCGCTGTAAGTTTTGTCTAGAAGGACTAAGTTGTCAGCTATGTACCCAGGGACCCTGCCGAATCAGTGAGAAAGCAGGAGCCATAAAGGGGGTATGCGGGATCGATCCAGATGCGATGGCTATGAGAAACTTTCTTATGAGAAATATTATGGGGGCAGCAACCTATGCTCATCATGCATTTGAGGCTTTTCGAACCTTAAAAGCAACAGGAGAAGGAAAAACACCCTTTAAAATTACCGATGTTGAAAAATTGAAAATGATGTGTAACAAAACCGGTATCAATACGGATCAAGATATTAACCAGATGGCCATCCAATTGGCAGAATTATTGGATCATGAGTTAAAGGTTAACCCGGATGAAGAAAGCATCATGGTAGAGGCTTTTGCACCGAAAAAAAGAAAAGCAATTTGGAGAGATCTTCATATCTATCCTTCTGGTATACAACATGAAGTAGATAATAGTATTGCCAGTTGTCTAACTAATGTCGATGGTGATTATGTATCCCTGGCCAAAAAAGCTTTGCGTTTAGGGTTATCTACAATCTACACTGCTCAGATTGGTTTGGAAATGACTCAGGATATCCTCTTTGGAACACCGATGCCCCATGAGGTTGATGTGGATCTAGGAATTATGGATCCTGATTATGTCAATATCGCTTTCAATGGTCATCAACCTTGGATTGGTGTGGCAACTCTTCAGAAAGCGAAACTAGCAGAGTATCAGGAAAGGGCAAAGAAGGCCGGTGCAAAAGGAATCCATATCGTTGGATCTATCGAAACCGGGCAGGAATTACTTCAGCGCTTTGAGGTGGATGATGTATTTGTCGGGTTAATGGGCAATTGGCTGGCGATAGAACCCTTCCTTGCTACTGGTACAGTGGATGCTCTTGTTATGGAAGAGAACTGTTCACCACCGGCGATTGATCAGTATGCAGAAAAATACCAGGTAGCTCTGATCAGTGTGAGTACCATTATAGGTGTACCTGGTACGGCACATCAAATGCCATATTATCCAGCAAAAGCAGATGAAATGGCAGAAGACTGCATCAATATTGCGATTGAAAACTTTAAAAAGAGACGCGGTAAGATTAAACCTATGGTTCCAAATCATAAGAGAAAAGCGATTGCTGGTTTCTCAACAGAGGCAGTATTAAAAGCAATTGGATATGATTTGAATGCATTAGTAGATGTTATTGCCAAGGGACAGATTAAGGGAGTGGTTGCATTAGCAAATTGCTCTACCTTAAGAAATGGCCCCCATGACTGGAATACCGTCAATATAACTAAGGAATTGATTAAACGTGATATCTTAGTGGTAGCAGGAGGTTGCGGTAATCACGGTCTTGAAGTTGCCGGTCTATGTAATATGGATGCGGTAGAAATGGCAGGAGAGGGTCTAAAAGGAGTATGTAAAGCACTTGGAATACCTCCGGTATTAAGCTTCGGTACTTGTACGGATACAGGTAGAATTTCCATGCTGGTTACAGCCTTGGCTGACCATCTAGATGTGGATATCTCGGATCTACCGATTGCAGTAACTGCTCCGGAATGGATGGAGCAAAAAGCTACCATTGATGGAATTTTTGCGGTTGCCTATGGAGCTTATACCCATCTTTCACCGACCCCTTTCATTACAGGAGCACCCAATCTGGTTAAGCTATTGACGGAAGATGTTGAGAATTTGACCGGTGGTAAGGTTGCTTTAGGTGATGATCCGGTGGAAGCTGCTTCCGGTATCGAAGCCCATATCCTTAAAAAGCGAAAGAAGATGGGGCTGAAATAGGATGGTATTGGATCTAAGCAGATTTTATATCAATAATATAGGAAACTAAGGATTCTATACTAGGGTAGTGGTATGGATCTATATAATTGTAAACGAGGGGCTATGCATAATAGATAAGGTTATATACCTTTCAGTTATGCATAGCCCTTTCTTACTTTAAGCTTCATTGGGGGTTGAAAGGTTGAAATCTTATTATGATTGTGCATTTGCACAATAGGTATAGGTAAAATGACAATATTATTGTGGATATATTGACATAAATATGTATAAATTATATAATGACAACGTAGGACAAAAGAGGAGTCGTGCAAATTATGAACAAAGTAACGATTACAGATATTGCAAGAAAATGCGGTGTATCTATAAAAACGGTATCTAGAGTTATAAACCAAAGTCCGGATGTTAGTGATGCTACCCGCAAAAAAGTGCTGGCAACGATGAAAGAGGAAGGATATCAGGTTAATTTATTGGCGAGAGGGTTAAAGGGTAGTCGAACCAATATTATTATTGTTTTTACGGACCGGCACCAGGAGGAACATCTAAGCATATGGCATAATATTATGCTTAAACACTTGTTTTACTATGCCAAAGAGAACTCTTTAAAAATTGTTATGTCACCCTCAAATAGTGAACGTTATCTTGAAGATGAAACCGATGGATTCTACTTATTAGCCAGCGGAATTGCTGATGGGGCAATACTACTTGAAAATGTTAATAATGATGCAAGAGTGGAGTACCTAGAGAAAGAAAAGATACCATATGTTGTTTTAGGTGAACCAGAAGACCCGAATATCCATTCCGTAAGCTTAGATAACTATGATGTTGGATATAAGGGTGCTAGTTATTTGGCGGATAAGGGGTATCGCAATATTGCATTTCTCTTAGGTGAGGAAAAGTTTCTAGCATCGCAATTGCGTATGAAAGGTTTTGAAGAGGCGGTAGCAGGACGAGGTATTAAATATCGTATTGATACTGGTGTGGATACTATCGAAAAAGCATATCAAAAAGCTCTTCAAATATTGTCTGTAGAGAGGGTTAATGCCTTCTTTGTATCCGGTGATGAAAGAGCAATTGGAGTATATAGAGCTGTTCATGAGAATAAGCTTCATATTCCGGATGATATTGCAATCCTTGGAATTGATAACATTCCTCTCGGACAGTATTACTATCCCCCGATTTCCTCAGTTAGGCAGGATTTTAAGCAACTGGCATATGAATGTATTCACAAATTAGTGCTATTAATTAATCAACAGGTAACCGATGATATGCCAAGAAAGGTTTTGATACCTGCCAGTATTATAGAAAGAGAATCAACATAAGAGATATACAGGTATCGGTCTCTATCGGATAAGGGATTTTGGGTGTTTTTTTCGATAAGGTATATGAATTAGAAATTGCAGGTAAGTTATGGTTTAGATTGACAACGTTGTCTATTTATTAAATAAGAGTTGTGCAGTCAGTCTAGATGTATATCTCGGGAAACAAAAAGTTACTTCGATCCAGATTATTCGATTTGAAATAATTGTAGAGCCAAGAGGAATCACAGGAAAGGAGGAGGCGGTCTTTTCCCAAGGCAAAGGGAAAGGACTGCAAGGATTATGAAGAAATTAGTATGCACAGCGCCTCGCATCGCTAGGTTGGTTGAGTACGAGGACCAAGCAGTGAAAAGGAATGAGGTTAAGGTGAAGGTGGATTTTGCTTCCCCGAAGCATGGTACAGAATTAGCAGATTTCCGTGGAACAACGCCATTCATTGATGGGAAATATGATCCTGAATGGCAGGTTTTTAGAGAGAGGGATCCTGAGGAGCCACGGGGTATCATCTATGGGGATCTACCCCTTGGTAATATGATTGTAGGCACAATAATAGAAGTTGGTGCAGATGTGATGGATTATAAAGTAGGTGATCGGGTATGCTCCTATGGTTCCATTCGAGAAACGATCAATATCAATGCTATCAACAATTATAAGTTAAGGAAGATGGGTCCGGATGCATCCGTCAAAAATGCTGTATGCTATGATCCGGCTCAGTTTGCGCTCGCTGGCATTCGTGACGCCAATGTCAGGGCAGGAGATCATGTCGTTGTGATTGGGCTTGGAGCAATCGGCCAAATTGCGATCCAACTAGCGAAAAAGGCAGGTGCTTCGGTGGTGATAGGTGTGGATCCCATTGAGAAAAGAAGGAAGATTGCCTTAAAACATGGTGCAGATTATGCTCTTGATTCCATGGTAGGGGATGTGGGTTTGGAAATTAAGAAACTTACCAATAAAATGGGAGCGGATGCCATCATTGAAACAAGTGGTAATGTTCAAGCTTTACAATCCGCCTTAAGAGGACTTGCATACGGTGGAACCATAGCTTATGTTGCATTTGCAAAGCCCTTCCCAGAAGGACTCTGGCTTGGTCAGGAGGCTCATTTTAATTATGGTAAAATTATATTTTCCAGAGCCTGTAGTGAGCCGAATCCGGAATATCCTCGTTGGTCAAGAAGAAGAATAGAAGATGTTTGCTGGCAATTACTGATGAATGCATATCTAGATTGTGAGGATCTGATTGACCCTGTTGTACCATTTGAAGAATGTGCAGAAAGTTTTATCAGATACGTTGATTTTCATCCCGAGGAAAGTATTAAGATAGGTGTTCGTTTTGGAGGTGAAAGATAATGTTACTAGGAACCCAGGATAGAGATTTTTTTTCTAAGGATTTGGTAGAAAAATTTAAGTTTATAAAATCCATAGGATTCGAATGTTTTGAGATTGATGGTAAGGTTTTGGTAGAGAATGTTGATCAAGTAAAGGAAGCTATTCAAGAATCTGGGCTACCAGTATCCTCTGCCTGTGGTGGTTACCGGGGCTGGATTGGTGATTTTATTGAGGAGAAGAGGCTAAATGGAGTCGAAGATTTGAAGGGCATCATTCGTGCGTTAAAGGAAGTAGGTGGGACAGGGGTCGTAGTCCCTGCAGCTTGGGGAATGTTCACCTTCCGCTTGCCACCAATGGTTTCTCCTAGAAGCCGCGAAGGGGATATGAAAGCTATCTTAGCCTCCCTAAAGGAACTGGAGCCGGTTGCTCAGGAATGCGGTATTTATCTTTATCTGGAGCCCTTGAACCGTTATCAGGATCATATGCTCAATACCATCCAGGATGCAGCTAATATCATCGAAGAAGGTAAATTTTCCATGGTTAAGATAACCGGAGATTTCTATCATATGGCAATTGAGGAAGATGACATCTCGGAATCCTTAATAAAATATCAGGAATACATAGGACATATCCATATTGCTGAAAATCATAGATACCAACCTGGCACGGGAAGCATTGATTTTAAGCGCCATATGAATACCTTAAGAGAGATCGGATATGATGGTGCGGTTATTAATGAAGGAAGAATTCGGGGAGAGGATCCTTTAGAGGCATATAAAACATCCATTGCCTATATGAAGGCATGCATGAGTTAAAAGGAGATATTGATGAAAAAGTTAAGGGTTGCAATAATCGGTGCTGGTCAGGTGGCGAGGGCGTCCCATATTAGTAATTATCAATCCTTAGAGGAAGTCGATTTGGTAGCAATCTGTGATACGAATGGGGATGTAGCCAATTCCGTGGCCAAACAGTATCAAATCCCATATTCCTTTGAGAATCACCTGGAAATGCTGGATAAAGTAAAACCGGATGCAGTTTCGATCTGTGTACCAAATAAGTATCATTGCCAAATCACCTATGATGCCTTGGAAAGAGGTTGCCATGTTCTGTGTGAGAAACCGCCGGCAATTACGGTACAGGAAGCAGAAAGAATGAAACAGAAAGCAAAAGAGCACAATCGAATTCTTACCTTTGGTTTTCATTTCCGCTATGGGCAGAATGTTACAATCTTAAAGGATCTGATTCAAGGGGGAGAGTTCGGGGAGATACCGGACGTGGTTTTGCAGTGATTGCCCAAGAGATTCGCAAACTGGCAGATCAGTCCATGAATGCATCGAACGAGGTTAAAAAAATTATAAATCAAATTGAAGAAAAAATGGAAAAGACCGCTGA
>JAAYQP010000320.1 GCA_012519195.1 Clostridiales bacterium
CTAAATTAGAATGTCCCCCCTCCTTTCTTCTTTTATAAACCAATTAAACGGCTAGTTTAACATATACTTCCACACTGTTCTAGTAAATCCTTCTATATATACAAATATTTTGGGGCTTTTTTGTGCCATTAGGGAAAATGCTTTAAAGTCAGGATCAGGAATAAAAAAACCACCTGCCAATAAATATTTAAAATTGCACAAATGCACACCCCCGGTCAATCTTTCAACGACCGTCCTGCCTTCTAATGGTTCTCCCGCTGTATTGACAACTTTAACTTCAATAATACCTTCAAAATCCTTCAAATCGGGATAAGTATAGTATTGCCACAGGCTATCTTGCCCTAATCCTTTTACAAGCACTCCATATAGTGCCGGTCCGGAAACACCTATCTCACGCTCAATGATAAAACCGCCACTGCCTATTGTAAATGTGGCTATCCCGTCGGGACCGGTTTCTACCCAGTCTTCTGTGGGCCTAAAAATACAATAAGGCTTATTATTATTAGAACTCTGCCTCCCCCAATAATAATAGATGTTGGTAAGAACCCCTGCCACCGGCTCTCTTCCACCTTGATCGTCTGTTTCGCGAGTAATCTTCACATCCACTGTTGAATTCCAGATATCCCCGTCAATGTATAAGTTTCTATCATAGTCATCATGTAAGCTAATTTGCCCCTCATTATTAATTTCAACAGCAAGCAACATTCCATGGAGCAGGCGTATCCTCACGGTCTTAGTGCCGTCACCGAAAGTCAACTGCATATGGGCCTTTTCAATGGTAACCCAAGAAAGTCTTACCCCTTTTATACCATCAGTGCCCCATTTATAAATTGTATTGCCTAAAAGAATGCCAAATACGGATAATACCGTTTGTTCGTTAACTCTCCTTTTTTGGCCGTTTTCTGTGGAAACAACCGCTAAGGGCACCATTAGGATGGGATTATCCCAGATTAATTCAGCATCTTTTAACAGCTTTTTTTCTTTAATGAGGAGTATAAGTAATATATAGTTGCACATCCAAAAATAATGGCAGTTTCGAGCACAAGCCTTCCTAAAAACCACACTGCAGAAAACACAGTGATTATTAATAGTGTACCATAAATTTTGTAGCATTTGGGGATTGCCTCCACGGGTATCCCTCCCCTTTGTCTTTAAATTTAAGACCTGGCAGAATATTTATCATCAACCCAAAGGATGAAAACACAAAAAATGGCCTCTCATTCTTTGGTATGAGAGACCGAATTTACCAGTATCTATATGATTACGACGATGCGATTTGATTTCTAAATAAAGTGCTAATAAGCTCGCACGGCTACCTACTTCATATTTGGAAAAAATATTTCTGACATGGGTTTTAACAGTATTTTCACTGATAGAAAGCCCGTGCTATTTCACGATTGGATTCACCAGATAATATGTGTTTTAGTACTTCCTGTTCCCTTACTGTCAACTCTTCAAGAGTTTTTCTGCAAGATTGCTCATGTTTATACAATTGATTCCACTGCAAAAACCCCAAAAATATTGTAAAA
>JAAYQP010000003.1 GCA_012519195.1 Clostridiales bacterium
AGCTAAAAAAGATATCTATGATATGGCAAAAAAGAGATTTGAAGAGCTGGGACTACCATCCAAAGTGCTGGATATGCATGCAGTAGAATTATCCGGTGGAATGAAACAGAGAACGGTTATAGCAATTTCAACCATTCTTTCTCCCAAGGTACTAATTGCCGATGAGCCATCCAGTGCATTGGATGTAACTAGTCAGAAGATGGTTATTAAAATGCTTCGTAATTTGATGGAGAAGGGCTATATTAAGTCCATGATCTTCATAACCCATGAACTTCCGCTTCTCTACAATGTCACCGATGATATTATGGTTATGTATGCAGGGCAGATTGTAGAAAAAGGTACTGCAGAAGAAATGGTATTCGATCCCATTCATCCTTATTCTAAGGGACTTATGGGCTCCATCATTGTACCAGAGGCAGGAACCCGTGATGTCAAACTAACGGCCATACCTGGAACGCCACCGAACCTGAAAAAACCACCATCTGGCTGTCGCTTTGCAGATCGTTGCAAATATGTAACCAATGAATGTAGGTTAAGTTCAGTAAGTCTTCAGGATTTTGGAAATGGACGCAGCTACCGTTGTTTAATTGATGCTGAGAAACTGAGGGAGGTATATAAAAATGAGCAATAAGAATATGGATAAGAAACCCTTATGTTTAAGCGGAAAAGGAGTTACTAAGGTATTTGGTATAGGTGAAAAGAAAACGGTTGCTGTTGATCACGTGGATTTTGAATTTCATGAAGGAGAGTTGGTTTCCATTGTTGGTGAATCTGGAAGTGGAAAGACAACCCTTGCAAAAATGCTTCTAGGCCTTACCAGCGTGACCGAAGGGGAAATATTCTATCAGGGTAAGCCACGGGATATCAGGACTCGTAAAAAGAAAAAAGAATATTGGAAGAATATCCAGGCGATTTTTCAGGATCCCTTTTCATCCTTTAATGTATTTACTAAGATAGACACAGTGCTATTAGACTGTATTCACATGCGTGGTGGCAGAAATCTCCCGAAAGAGAAAAAAATAGAGCTGATGACGGAAGCCTGTAGTTTTGTCAATCTCAAATATGAGGAGATGACGAATAAATACCCATTTGAGCTTTCCGGTGGCCAGATGCAGCGGCTTATGATTGAAAGGATCTTTCTGTTAAAACCAAAGATTCTTCTGGCTGATGAACCGACTTCTATGATTGATGCCTGCTCTAGAGCGACGATTCTAGATATGCTGATGAATCTGCGTAATGAGATTGGCATGACAATCATATTTATCACTCATGACATTGGATTGGCTTATTACATCTCTGATACAGTATATATCATGGAGAAGGGCAAATTTGTGGAAAGCGGTTCAGCGGATGATGTGATATTACATTCGAAAGCAGATTATACCAAGCGTTTAATCAGTGATGTTCCCAAGATTTATGAGGAATGGGATCTTTCTACAGTATAAATATTAAATAATATTACTTATAAGATTACTTGTAATACTATTCATAATAAAATTAAAGATCATTTATAAGATTATTTATAAGATTATTTATAAGATAACGATTTATACATAAAATCGAAATTGTATTTATTATAGGAAAAGTGATCAGGAAGGGGATGTTGTATACCCATTATGCAACATCCCCTTTTGGGTGTTGATGTAATAAACGAGATTATAGCAGGCATATAAGGTTTTATTTGGTTTATATTTTTAGTAGGAGAGTTATTTTAATAAATTTAACAAAATAATAGATTATGGAATTGGGTTATGATATTATTAAAAGAAGAGCATGTCTTCAAGTTTTGTCTTGTTGCCTATGCTTGTAGCTTTAATATAGAATGAAATGAGGAAGTATGACCAATGATCTATTATTTCTTTGATGTAGGAAATAAGTACATAACATTTATAGGAATTATCTTTGCATTCACGATCACTTGCATCTTATTGTACAGTTTAGGTAAATTATTACCAAAGGATATGGGGAGAGAATTTGCTCATGATGGTAAATTATCTGCTGGTAAGCCAAGGGGTGCCGGTTTCTTATTTATTATCGCATTTATCATATCTACCTTACTTTTTATCCCGATTAAAAGAGAGATTGTTGTATATTTAATTTATATTGCAGCGGCTATGCTGACCGGTTTTCTTGATGACTGCTCTAAAACACCATGGGGAGAATATAAGAAGGGACTTTTGGACCTGATTATTGCAGTGGCACTGGCAGTTTCTTTCCTAGGGTTTAATTCAAGCACCATACAAATAGAGCCCTTTCGTTATCAAGTGACGATACATCCAATCCTTTTTGTGCTATTGGCAGTGATTTTAATCTGGGGATCCATTAATGTGACAAACTGTTCCGATGGTGTGGATGGGCTGTCAGGAATGCTGTCGATCGTTACGCTAGTTACGATTACTGTAATTTATAGATTGAAAGGTATCGATTCTAACTTTGGCTATCTGATCGTACTATTTTGCATGTGTATTCTAGCCTATCTCTGGTATAATATCACACCAAGCATTATGATCATGGGCGATGCTGGATCCCGGGCTATGGGAATTTTTATAGCCATTGCTATTTTGAAGACGGGAAGTCCAATTCTTTATATACCTGTTGCCTTGATGCTAATACTGGATGGAGGTTTGGGCTTGATTAAAGTATTTTTGTTACGTTTTTTCAAGATTCGTATACTGAGTAAAGTAAGAACACCACTCCACGATCATGTAAGAAAAATATGGGGATGGTCCAATACCCAAGTGGTGTTTCGCTTTGCAACGGTACAGCTACTAATATCCATGGCAGTTGTTTATATGATACTAATCATCTATGGATAGGGATGGATTTTAAGATACTAGGTAGAATTAAAGTAAATTTTTATGAGAAAAGTTTGTCGATATATAAATTTCTTAAGATATTATCCAAAATATGGAGGTAAATTTCATGGTAAAGAGCGTTGTGATAGGCGTCTCAGGAGGTTCAGCTTCAGGTAAAACAACGGTGGCTAATCGTATTAAAGAGGAGTGCAAGGATAGTGTTGAATTGCTAAGTCAAGATTATTATTATCTTCCCTACGATCATCTGTCCTTTGAAGAACGGGTGAAATTGAATTACGATCATCCTAATGCCTTTGATACGGAACGATTAATTCATGATATCGATCAGTTAAAGCGGGGAATTGCCATTGATCGTCCGGTTTATTCCTATACAGAGTATACAAGATTACCTGAGACAGTTCGGGTGAATCCGGCTAAAGTAATCGTTGTGGAAGGCTTTATGATATTTGAGAATGCTAAGTTGCGGGAGCTTATGGATATTAAGGTGTTTGTTGATACCGATGCGGATGAAAGATTAGTACGTCGAATTATTCGTGACGTAAGGGAACGGGGTAGAAGCCTAGAATCGGTCATTACACAATACATTAATACAGTTAAGCCCATGCATGAGCAATTTGTAGAACCATATAAAAAATATGCGGACATTATAATTCCTCGAGGTGGGATGAATGAGATAGCGATTGATATGTTAATCCATCGGATACGAGCGATCGTAGCGGAAGGCTAAAAAAAATATATATCACATTTAAGTACAAAAGAGCGTAGGGTTATTATCCATAAAGAGACCGTTTGTCGCCATCGGTACTTAGGTTGTGGCAGATATACCTATCTGGCACAACCTTATGTACCGCTATGTGCAACAATCGAGTGAGAACGTGTCTCTGGTGGATAATAATCCTACGCTCTTATACATGACAAGATGAATTGGCAAACCAATTCATCTTGTATAAGATTATGTTGTAATAAAAGTTCTTATTTTCTTGCTTTTCCTAGGTAGGCGGCCTTAACCGATTCATTTTCTAGAAGTTCTTTACCGGATCCATGTAGTGTAATGGTTCCTGTTTCACATACATATCCGGTATGCGCAATTTTTAAGGCTAGATTCGCATTTTGTTCAACTAGAAGAATGGTAACACCTTGCTTATTAATTGTCTTAATTATGTCCATAATACCATGAACGATTAGGGGGGCCAATCCAAGGGAAGGTTCATCCATCATGATGAGCTTTGGCCTACTCATTAATGCCCGACCAACGGCAAGCATTTGCTGTTCACCACCGGAAAGGGTTCCGGCCAGCTGCCAAGACCGTTCCTTAAGTATCGGGAATAACTCATAGATCCATTCAATATCCTTACTTAGATCGTCCTTCCGTCGGTATCCACCGATTTTTAGATTTTCTAGGACAGTAAGATCCGGAAAAACACGACGTCCTTCCGGAACTAGTGTTATTCCCAAATCAACAATTTCATTGGTTGCTTTTCCTGTGATCTCCTCATTGCGGTAGGTAATCTTTCCTTTTTCTGACTTTACCAGTCCGGCTATCGTTCGTAAAATAGTACTCTTACCGGCACCATTTGCTCCGATTAAGGTAACAATTTCCCCTTCTGGCACAGTTAAATTGATACCTTTCACAGCCTGGATACCGCCATAGGAAACATATAAATCTTCGATTGTTAAAATATTATTCTTCTCCATCTTCCGGTACCCCCAAATAAGCATCGATAACCCGTTGGTTATTTTGAATTTCTTCCGGTGTTCCGGAAGCGATCAATTTGCCAAAATCCAAGACATAGATACGATCCGATATATCCATTACTAAATCCATATGATGTTCAATCATAAAAATGGTTAAATTAAATTTGGTTCTTAAATCATAGATAAATGCGGTTAATTCAGCGGTTTCCTGTGGATTCATACCTGCGGCAGGTTCATCTAATAATAGAAGCTCAGGGTTTGTGGCTAATGCACGGGCTATTTCAAGGTGTCTTTGCTGTCCGTATGGCAATGAATCTGCCCGCTCATCTTTTACATCTAGCAAACCTAGGATTTCTAACAGCTGCATGGTCTCTTCCCGGGCCTTCTTTTCCTCTTTATAATTTAGGCAAAAGCTTGCGGATAAGAAATTTGCTTTTGAGCGCATATGCTTAGCTATTAGTATATTTTCAAAGGCGGTCAATTCCTTAAAGAGACGTATATTTTGAAAGGTTCTGGCCATACCAAGTTTGGTTATCTGGTCAGGAGTTTTCTTCATTGTTGTTGTATATTTTCCTAAATTCTGACCAGCATAGAGTTTCTTCATCGATCCTTTAGGAAAATTACAGGTTATCATTTGGTCTTTAAAATAGACTGCTCCATTAGTGGGCGCATACACACCGGTTATTATATTGAAAGCCGTTGTTTTTCCTGCGCCATTTGGACCAATTAAAGAGACAATTTCCTTATGGTTCACCTCTAAGGAAAGATTATCTACAGCGACTACGCCACCAAACTGCATTGTGGCATTTTCAACACGTAAAACACAATTAGACATTTTTTGAGCCTCCTTCCTTAGGGTTTCGACGAAGGAGCTTCTTTATTTTTAATAGATTTTCTGCGATCCGATCCCAGGAGAATTCATTTCTACCCATGATCCCTCGCTGGTAAAATAGGACGACAATCAAAAGGACGATGGAGAAGATAACCATTCGGAAACCGGTACGGAATAATGGAACCTGGAAGTTACCGATATATAAAGGGTTATCAAAGAAGCGAAGCCACCATTCCTTGCTTACCGTAACCAGGAGGGCTGATAGGATACTTCCCGTAGCGCTCCCAATTCCTCCGATCACAACAATCAGAAGGATATCGTAGGTAAGGGAAATACTGAAGGTCTTAGAATCAATGGAGCGCATAAACATTGCCAGCATTCCTCCGCTGACAGCGGAGAAAAAGGAACCAATAACAAAGGACAGCTCCTTATGTTTGAATAAATTGATACCCATAGCTTCCGCAGCAATTTCATCCTCCCGAATAGCTTTAAATGCTCGGCCATAGGTACTACGTATTAGTAATATCATAAAGCTTATGCAGACAGTAGCCACGGCAAAGGTCTGAAATAGGGAGGTAAAACCTTGGATTTTCTTAAGGCCATAGGAACCATTCGTTATGGTATCCATCTGTGGACTTGAGATAACGGCTCGAACAATTTCGGAAAATCCTAGGGTTGCTATGGCAAGATAATCACTTTTTAACCGAAGAACTGGGATGCCAATCAGTGCGGCACAGAAGGCTCCGGCCAAACCACCGATTAATAATGCTATGTAAGGTGATATTGCCTGAATCCAGCTTGGGAGAGAATCCATCCAGGTTTTAAAGTTTAGAATTACAGGTGATACACCGCTAATATAGTAAACATCCCCTATGCTTTCAGAAGGAATTAAAAAGATTGCAGTTACATATGCTCCGATCGCCATGAAACCTGCCTGACCTAGTGAAAATAGCCCGGTAAAACCAGTAACCAGGTTCATGGATACAGCGACAACTGCCATAATAATCCCTTTTTGCAGTACTGTATATGCCATGCCATATTGGTTCTTATTTACATCAAGAAAGAAAAGGAAGGCAAGAACAAGTACGGAAAGAATAATCGTATATATTATTTTTTTTGATGTCTTCATAGTAAGCTCCTTCCTATACCTTATCAATATTCTTCTCGCCAAACAATCCGGTAGGGCGGAACAAAAGTATAATAATCAATAGTATAAAGGTAAATGCATCACTAAAGGTTGAGTAACCCATTGCGACTAGATAGGTTTCGCAGATCCCGATTACAAAGCCGCCTACTACAGCTCCGGGGATACTACCAATTCCGCCAAGCACCGCGGCAACAAAACATTTTAAACCAGGTAAGGTACCACTGAATGGGGTCACTGACATACGGTCCGTAAAGTATAGAATAGAACCGATGGCTGCCAGAAAGGATCCGATTACGAAGGTTAAACTAATCGTATTATTTAAACGAATTCCCATTAGCTGTGCTGTCTCAAAATCCTTAGATACAGCTCGAATCGCCATCCCAAACTTTGTATGATTGATTAAGAATAAAAGAGCAATCACCAATAGGAGAGTTAATATGGGAGTTATAAAGGTTACCAAAGATGCAGAAACTGGCCCGATTTGAAATATTTTCTTAAGGAAAGGAATCTCTGGATAGGCTCGGGGTAATGCAGTAAATAAATAAGTTGCTAAATTTTGAAGTAAATAGGATACACCTATGGCGGATATCATAATCGACATACGTGGAGCCGAACGGAGTGGTTTATAAGCAGATTTTTCGACTAGCACACCTAGGGCAACGGTTAGGATACAAACCAAAGGAATTGCAATTTGCCATGGAAGGCTTGCCATCGAAAATATAAAAATATCACCATGCGCAAAATTAATTAGACGGAGAATACCGTAAACCATGGTATATCCAATGGCTATTAAAGCATAAGCACCACCAAGGGAGATACCCGTCAAGGCGTGCTGAAAAAAGGTTGATAAAGTCATTCGAGATCCTCCAAACATTATCTTCTCTTATAATATAGTAAAGAAATATAATAAAGAGGCTACCAAGATAGGCAGCCTCTTAATAATGAATTGCGATCCATTAATTTTCGACGGTAACCGTCTTCAAAAATTTAAAGGCGCCATCCTTAACTGTCTTAATAAATGCCATGTCTTTATTGGCGTCGCCATTCTCATCAAAGGAGATGCTTCCGGTGACCCCGTCTATTTGAACTTGTTTTAGCGCATCACGAATCGCCGTTGTATCTGTGGAATTGGCTTTTTTGATTGCCTCAATGGCTACTAAGTATGCATCGTAACCAAGTGCGGATACTGCTGGAATAATATCGGATTGATTATTCTCAACTAAAAATTCCTTGAAACCTTTCACGAAGGATGCAGCTTCCTCATTGGCGGGATCTGCTTCATCATAAAATGTTGATAAGACAATACCCTCTGCATGTTCACCAGCATTTTCTATGATTGTAGCATTCTCCCATGTATCTCCAGCCATAATTATACTGGTAAGACCTAGCTCACGTGCTTGCTTAATGATCAGGGGAGCAGTCGCGATTGAGGAGGGTGCAAATATCACATCAGGATTCGTAGCTTTTACATTGGTTAAGATAGCTTTAAAGTCGGTTTGATTGGTCTGGAACTGTTCCTCACTTACGACAGCACCATCACCAGCCAGTTTTTCAAATGCTTCTACAAAGTAACTGCCAAGTCCGGAAGAATAGTCATCCCCAAGCTGTGTAATTACAGCTGCTGTTTTTGCACCTTCCTGGTATGCGTAGTTTGCCATTACAGTACCTTGGAATGGATCAAGGAAACATACTCGAAAATAATAATCATTGCCTAAGGTAACCTGAGGATTCGTACAGGATGCACCAATTGCCGCTACCTTGGCATCTGCGAAAATTTCACCAGCTGCAATGGAAACACCGGATCCATAGGAACCTAGGATTACCTTAACATCGGAGCTGATTAAGCTTTGTGCCGCACTGATTGCCTCAGTCTTATCGCTCTTATTATCAACTTCAACTAATTCGATATCATATGTAACGCCATTGATTTCAACGGTTGGATATACCTTATTTGCATAACGCATACCTAAAACCTCTTGAAATCCTCCACCGCCGTTTTCGCCGGTAATTGGCTCGAACACACCAATCTTAATTACATTTCCCCCGCTACTACTGGTGGGTTTGCTGCTACAGGCTGTTAATAAACCAGCAAGTAAACACAAACAAAGTGTAACTGCTAAAATTTTACCTTTCATAAATTCCTCCTCGCGTCTTTATGAGAAAGACATTTGTCTTTCAGTTTTTAACAGTATAACACTTTGAATTAGTAAAATCAAGAATTTGTTCCCATTTTTTATGAAATAGGCTACCCAATAAGGGAAAAATAAAATGTGGCTCCTGAAAATATATAAGGGTACACAGATATAACCGTAATACACCGATAGAAGAACATCGGATGTGAAATTATACCTGCATACCCTTATAGAATTTGTATTAAAAATCTAATATTATTTTAAATTCATTAATGTCTTAACGATATTTTCAAATCCCATACTATGGGATGCTTTTACTAGAATCGTATCCTGCTTTTTGATTAGGGATGGAAGAGCAGCAAGCAGTTCTTCCCGTGTCTCGTAGTAGAACAAATCACCATCAAATCCCGATATTGCAGCACCTTGGTGCATATGAATGGAGCGTTTACCAACACAGATTAGTACATCAATTTTAGCAGTAGCAGCATAGGAACCGACTTCCTTATGTAAGGCATTTTCCTTGGTACCAAGTTCCCCCATATCACCTAAGATCGCCACTTTATTGGTATCTGCCATGGATAGTAGATCTATAGCGGCTTTCATGGAAACCGGATTGGCATTGTAGCAGTCATCGATAATTGTCCAATTTTTATGGCGGATGATATTGCTTCGTCCACCCACTGGTTGAACTGCTTGTATACCTGCAGCTATCTCCTCGGTAGTCATATTCAGTATGGTAGCTACTGCAGTAGCAGCCAATGCATTATATATCATATGTTCACCGGGTAAGGGGATATTGACATCAAATTCATTTTGACCGATATGAATCTTGCAGCTACTACCAAATAAACCTTTGCTAATCACAT
>JAAYQP010000044.1 GCA_012519195.1 Clostridiales bacterium
AACACCACATTTATCAGGAGGTATGCTATAATGGCAAAGAAAGTTACAGGTTATATTAAATTACAAATTCCTGCTGGAAAGGCAACACCGGCTCCCCCGGTAGGTCCTGCACTTGGACAGCATGGTGTAAACATTGTTCAGTTTACAAAAGAGTTTAATGCAAGAACAGCAGATCAGGATGGAATGATCATACCGGTTGTTATTACTGTATATGCAGACAGAAGCTTCAGCTTTATTACTAAGACTCCGCCGGCAGCAGTATTACTTAAAAAATATTGCAAGATAAATTCCGGTTCCGCAGCTCCGAACAAAACAAAGGTTGCTACAATTTCAAAAGCAGATCTGCAAAAGATTGCAGAACTGAAAATGCCTGACTTAAATGCTGCAAGCGTTGAAAGTGCTATGAAAATGATAGCCGGAACTGCTAGAAGTATGGGTATCACAGTAGAAGAATAAATTCGAAAATATCAACATAATTGAAAGAGATTATGTGTTTGACAATCTATTAACGTGGGAGGATATGCCAAGCGCATTATGCGATTTCGGCAGCAAAAACCAATGCTCGTTTTTGCAACAGAATAGAATGTATTCTGTGTGAATACGCAGGTGTTCTGTTTTCTTCCGATATAACCACTAGGAGGTTTATAGAATGAAAAGAGGAAAGAAATATACCGCTTCTGCAAAACTGATTGATAGAACCATTCAATATGATGCAGCAGAAGCAATCAAATTAGTAAAGCAATCAGCAACAGCAAAATTCGATGAGACAATTGAAGCTCATATCAGACTTGGCGTTGATGGCCGTCATGCTGACCAACAGGTTCGTGGTGCGGTAGTATTACCTCACGGAACTGGTAAAAAAGTACGTGTCCTTGTATTTGCAAAAGGCGACAAGGTTGCTGAAGCAGAGGCAGCAGGTGCTGACCATGTTGGTGGCGAGGAGCTTATCCCTAGAATTCAGAACGAAGGATGGCTCGATTTTGATGTAGTTGTTGCTACACCAGACATGATGGGTGTTGTAGGGCGTCTAGGTCGTGTACTTGGACCAAAAGGTTTAATGCCTAACCCTAAGGCTGGTACCGTTACTATGGATGTAGCGAAAGCAGTAAAAGATATCAAAGCTGGTAAGATTGAGTACAGACTTGATAAAACCAATATTATCCATGTACCTGTAGGTAAAGCTTCTTTTACGGAAGAGCAGTTAAATGATAACTTCTCAACTCTGATTGGCGCAATTATTAAAGCAAAACCTGCATCCGCAAAGGGACAATATCTTAGAAGTGTTACCTTAGCTTCAACTATGGGTCCTGGTGTAAAGCTTAATACTGCAAAATTAAGCTAGGCTTAGCAATTTAATTGGATATTTAATCTAATAAATAAAAATATAAAATAGCTTGACATGTTATAAATTAACGTGCTATAATCCATTAGAACTGCCGAAGACAGTAGGTGCCGTAAGGCATAAGGTGAAACCGCCTACCGAGGAAAAGTTGGTTTAATCATAGAATGATATGACGACCTCTTTCTGCTTTGGCAGGAAGAGGTTTTTTTGATCAATGGATTACCAATTGATCAGGAATAAGGGATGTCGACTTTCTAGATATTCCATAAATGATATAAGGAGGTGTACGTAATGGCAAAAGTTGAATTGAAGCAACCTGTAGTAGACGAAATTAAAGGCTATGTAAAAGATGCTAAGACAGCTGTTTTAGTAGATTACCGTGGCTTGACTGTTGCAGAAGATACAGAGCTTCGTAAAAAGCTAAGAGAAGCTGGTGTCGTATACAAAGTATATAAAAACACAATGCTTAACCGTGCATTTGAAGGTACTGAATATGAAGCATTAGCAAAACATCTGGAGGGACCGACTGCTGTTGCATTTGGTATGGATGATGCAACTGCTCCTGCTAGAATTCTAAATGATTGTGCAAAGAATATGCCTAAGTTAGAATTCAAAGGTGGCGTAGTAGAGGGAGCTTACTATGATGAAAAGGGTATCAAGGTTATCGCAACCATCCCTTCAAGAGAAGTTCTTCTTTCCAGATTACTTGGAAGCTTACAGTCACCGATTGCAAACTTTGCTCGTGTGCTTAAGCAGATCGCTGAAAAATCAGCATAATTAATGATAATTGATTAAAATCAAGCGAAATATTTATAAATCGTCTTGTTGAACGGAAATCAAAA
The DNA here is from genome assembly GCA_012519195.1 of Clostridiales bacterium. Lineage (GTDB taxonomy): Bacteria > Bacillota > Clostridia > Lachnospirales > Lachnospiraceae > Mobilitalea. The sequence continues at coordinate 2,185 of JAAYQP010000044.1, forward strand.
ATCCGATTGATTAATAAAAATAATGGAGGTAAAATAATATGACAACTCAAGAGTTTATCGAGGCTATTAAAGGCCTGAGCGTATTAGAATTAAATGAATTAGTAAAAGCATGTGAAGAAGAATTTGGTGTATCCGCAGCAGCAGGTGTTGTTGTTGCAGCTGGTCCTGCAGCAGGTGGTGCAGCTGAGGAAGAGAAGACTGAGTTTGACGTAGAGTTAACAGAAGTTGGCCCTAACAAGGTTAAGGTTATCAAAGTTGTTCGTGAAGCAACTGGCCTAGGATTAAAAGAAGCTAAGGATCTTGTTGATTCCGCTCCTAAGTTAGTAAAAGAAGCTGCTTCCAAGGCTGAAGCTGATGAGATTAAAGCTAAACTTGAAGCTGAAGGCGCAAAGGTTACTTTAAAATAATCTATCATATCCTAAGACCCTCGATTTATCGGGGGTCTTTTTGTATCCGTGCTCAGTATTAATATGTAAATCTAGCAGCCTTTCCTATACCATATATCGTTTGGGAGTTACATTAAAAAAGAATGATTTAATAAAAGATGGAAAGAATAGAAATATTAAGAATAAAAAAACCGCCGATTCTTTAATGGCGGAGGTTGTTTGAATTGTATTCTATATTTGTAAAAATTAAAATAAATCAACAAATTTAAGTTGACAGTAGAAAATAAGTGTGGTAGTATGAAAGATGCACTATTGTGGTGTTATGTGCCTAATTAATAATATTATAGCATATAAACTTGAAAATGGAAAGAGTTTTTTATTCAAGAGTGAAACTTATTAAATTCAAGGGGTGAAAACGTCAATGGATAAAAACAGAATACATCCAATTAAGGTTGGCAATAATGTTAGAATGAGTTATTCCAGACAAAGGGAAGTCCTCGAGATGCCCAATCTTATTGAGGTACAAAAAGATTCCTACCAGTGGTTTTTGAATGAAGGACTAAAAGAAGTATTTGATGATATTTCTCCTATTTCAGATTATAGTGGCCATCTTAGTCTGGAGTTTGTGGATTTTTCCTTGTGTGAGGAAGATATCAAATATTCAATTGAAGAATGTAAAGAAAGAGATGCAACCTATGCAGCTCCATTGAAAGTAAAGGTAAGACTTCATAATAAAGAAAATAACGAGATTAATGAACACGATATTTTCATGGGAGATTTACCATTAATGACAGAAACAGGTACCTTTGTAATCAATGGTGCTGAGAGAGTCATTGTTAGCCAGTTAGTACGTTCCCCCGGAATATATTTTGCAATAGATCATGACAAGATTGGTAAAAAATTATTTTCGGCTACCGTAATCCCAAATAGAGGAGCATGGTTAGAGTATGAAACAGATTCTAACGATGTTTTCTATGTTCGCGTTGATCGCAATAGAAAGGTTCCTATTACTACCTTTATTCGAGCTTTGGGATATGGAACAAACGAAGAAATTAAACAGTTATTTGGAGAAGAGCCCAAAATTTTAGCCAGCCTGGCTAAGGATCCAAGTACCGCAAAGGATCCGGAAGGCAGCTATCATGATGGGTTATTAGAGTTATATAAGAAACTTCGTCCAGGGGAACCTTTGGCGGTTGAGAATGCGGAATCATTACTTAACAGCATGTTTTTTGATGCAAGAAGATATGATCTTGCTAAGGTTGGCCGTTTTAAATTTAATAAGAAGCTTGCATTCCGCAATCGTATTGTAGGCTTTTTACTGGCAGAGGATGTCATTGATCGATCAACAGGAGAGATTCTTGCACAGGCTGGTACTCAGATTACGGATGAATTAGCAGTCTTAATACAGAATGCTGCAGTGCCATCTGTAATGGTACAAGCGGAAGAACGCAATATTAAGGTTCTCTCAAATATGATGGTTGATCTTGGACATTATATTGATATTGATAAAGCTAAGCTGGGAATCACAGAATTGGTTTATTACCCAGTTCTAAAAAAGATTCTCGAAGAGAATACCGATATTGAAGATATTAAGGAAGCAATTAAGAAGAATATCAATGAACTGATTCCAAAACATATTACAAGGGAAGATATTATTGCTTCTATTAACTATAATATCCATCTGGAATATGGCCTTGGTTATGCTGATGATATTGATCATTTGGGTAACAGAAGAATTCGTGCAGTTGGTGAATTGCTTCAGAATCAGTACCGCATCGGCTTATCCAGAATGGAACGTGTGGTAAGAGAAAGAATGACCACACAGGATATTGAGACAATCAGTCCTCAATCCTTAATTAATATTAAACCGGTTACGGCTGCAGTTAAAGAGTTCTTTGGAAGCTCCCAGTTATCACAGTTTATGGATCAACACAATCCACTGGGTGAGTTAACTCATAAGAGACGTCTTTCTGCATTGGGTCCTGGAGGTTTGTCCCGTAATCGAGCAGGTTTTGAGGTTCGTGACGTACATTATTCCCATTATGGAAGAATGTGTCCAATCGAGACCCCGGAAGGTCCTAACATTGGTTTGATTAACTCTCTTGCAACCTATGCAAGAATTAATGAATATGGTTTTATTGAGTCACCCTACCGTAAAGTAGACAAATCAGATCCGAAGAATCCGAGGGTAACGGATGAGGTTGTTTATATGACTGCCGATGAAGAGGATCGTTATGTTGTCGCACAGGCGAATGAGCCTTTGGATGAAGAGGGACATTTCCTGAATAATAGTGTATCTGGTCGTTATAAGGAAGAGACATCCAGCTACGACAAAGATAAGATTGACTATATGGACGTATCACCGAAGATGGTATTCTCCGTTGCGACAGCCTTGATTCCTTTCCTAGAGAATGACGATGCCAACCGTGCCCTAATGGGTGCCAACATGCAGCGTCAGGCAGTTCCTCTTTTGATTCCAGAAGCTCCCGCTGTAGGAACCGGTATTGAAGCAAAAGCAGCAATTGACTCTGGTGTTTGCGTTATAGCAGAAAAATCCGGTATTGTTGAAAGAGTTACAGCCAAGGAAATCATTGTTAAAAATGATGATAATACAAAATCTACCTATCGTTTAATTAAGTTTGCAAGAAGTAATCAAGGAACCTGTATTAATCAGAGACCGGTTGTAAATAAGGGAGACCGAGTTGAAGCTGGTAAAGTTATTGCAGATGGACCTTCTACATCTAAGGGTGAATTAGCCTTAGGTAAGAATCCTTTGATCGGATTCATGACCTGGGAAGGCTATAACTACGAGGATGCTGTATTATTAAGCGAACGTTTAGTTCAGGAAGATGTTTACACATCTGTTCATATAGAGGAATATGAGGCAGAATCAAGGGATACTAAGCTTGGACCAGAGGAGATTACCCGTGATGTTCCTGGTGTCGGAGATGAAGCTCTGAAGGACCTTGATGAGAGGGGTATTATCCGAATCGGTGCAGAAGTACGTGCAGGAGATATCCTTGTCGGTAAAGTAACTCCCAAGGGAGAAACTGAATTAACCGCTGAGGAGCGATTACTTAGAGCAATCTTTGGTGAGAAAGCGAGAGAAGTAAGGGATACTTCACTTCGCGTACCCCATGGTGAATATGGTATTATTGTAGATGCTAAGGTATTTACAAGAGAGAATGGCGATGAGTTGTCTCCTGGTGTTAACGAGACAGTTCGTGTTTATATTGCTCAGAAGAGAAAGATTCAGGTAGGCGATAAGATGGCGGGCCGCCACGGAAATAAGGGTGTTGTTTCTCGCGTCTTACCAGTTGAGGATATGCCATTCCTTCCAAATGGAAGACCGCTTGATATTGTTCTTAACCCTCTGGGCGTACCTTCCCGTATGAATATAGGTCAGGTATTGGAGATACATCTATCCTTAGCAGCAAAGGTATTAGGTATTGATATCTCCACACCAGTTTTTGATGGTGCAAATGAGTTTGATATTATGGATACCTTAGAAATTGCCAATGACTATGCAAATAGTTCTTGGGAAGATTTTGAGGCAAAATATAAGGATCAATTGGATCCTGAGTTGTTAGAATACTTAAAGAATCATCCGGAAAACAGGGAAGAGTGGAAGGGCGTTCCAATTAATCGGGATGGTAAAGTAATGCTACGTGATGGTAGATCCGGTGAGTATTTCGATGCTCCGGTTACTGTTGGATTTATGCATTATCTAAAACTCCACCATCTGGTTGATGATAAGATCCATGCTCGTTCTACAGGACCATACTCCTTAGTAACCCAACAGCCACTCGGTGGAAAGGCACAATTCGGTGGACAGAGATTTGGTGAAATGGAGGTATGGGCTCTTGAGGCATATGGTGCGGCTTATATCCTTCAAGAAATACTAACCGTAAAATCGGACGATGTTACTGGACGTGTTAAAACCTATGAAGCAATTATTAAGGGTGAAAATATATCTGAACCAGGCATACCGGAATCCTTCAAAGTATTACTGAAAGAACTACAATCTCTGGCACTGGATGTTACCGTTCTTGATGAGCATGGTTACGAAGTCAAGATGACGGAAAGTATCGATTATGGTGATTCGGACTTAACGCCATTAATCGAGGGAGATAATAATTTCCGATATGACGAAGGTTATGAAAATGCAGGATTTTCACAAACCAATGCGGATGATATCGATACGGAAGTTTTTGAAGTATACGAAGATGATTCAGATGAAATGCTGGAAGATGAGCCTGTAGATATCCTTGAAAATAGTGATTACGGTTATGATGAGGAATAACTTCTAGGATTGGGCTTCAATCCTAGAAGATCTTATGGAAATAGCAGAGCTCTAAAGTTTCTGTTATCGAGTATTAATGAAGGGAGTGCCAAAGAATGCCTGAAAATTTAATGAATGAGCAACAGATAAACTATGATGCAATAAAAATTGGTTTAGCTTCCCCTGAAAAAATCAGAGAATGGTCTAAGGGTGAGGTAAGAAAGCCTGAGACAATTAACTATAGAACATTAAAACCTGAGAAGGATGGTCTGTTTTGTGAAAGAATCTTTGGACCAAGTAAAGATTGGGAATGCCATTGCGGAAAATATAAGAAAATTCGTTATAAAGGCGTAGTCTGCGACCGATGTGGTGTTGAAGTTACAAAGGCCAGTGTGCGTCGCGAGAGAATGGGACATATAGAACTGGCAGCTCCAGTATCTCATATCTGGTATTTTAAAGGAATACCTAGCCGTATGGGTCTTATCCTAGATCTCTCTCCGAGAACATTAGAAAAAGTTCTGTATTTTGCTTCCTATATTGTATTAGATAAAGGAAATACGGAACTTCAATATAAACAGGTACTGAATGAGAAGGAAAAACAGGAAGCGATTGAAAAGTACGGTTATAACAGCTTCCGACTTGGTATGGGTGCAGAAGCCATACAGGAATTATTACAAGCCATTGATTTAGAGAAGGAAGCAATTGACTTAAAAAAGGCATTAAAGGATTCTACTGGGCAAAAACGTGCAAGAATTATAAAACGCCTTGAGGTTGTAGAAGCATTCCGTGAATCAGGAAACAAGCCGGAATGGATGATTCTGACTGTAATCCCTGTTATTCCACCGGATCTACGTCCGATGGTACAGTTGGATGGTGGTCGTTTTGCAACTTCAGATATGAATGATTTATATCGTAGAATTATTAATCGTAATAACCGCCTTAAGAGACTGCTAGAACTTGGCGCTCCGGACATTATTGTTCGTAATGAAAAGAGAATGCTGCAGGAAGCAGTTGATGCTTTAATCGATAATGGAAGAAGAGGTAGACCGGTAACCGGTCCAGGTAATCGTCCATTAAAATCTTTATCTGATATGCTAAAGGGTAAACAAGGACGTTTCCGTCAGAACCTCCTCGGAAAACGTGTTGACTATTCCGGTCGTTCTGTTATCGTTGTTGGACCAGAATTAAAGATCTATCAATGCGGTTTGCCAAAAGAAATGGCAATCGAGCTATTTAAACCTTTTGTTATGAAGGAATTGGTAGCAAGAGGAACCGCTCATAACATTAAATCTGCTAAGAAAATGGTAGAAAGATTGCAGCCTGAGGTATGGGATGTTCTGGAGGAAGTAATTCGCGAGCATCCGGTTATGCTAAACCGTGCACCGACGCTTCATAGACTTGGTATTCAAGCTTTTGAACCGGTTCTGGTAGAAGGTAAGGCAATCAAGCTTCATCCATTGGTATGTACCGCTTATAATGCGGACTTTGACGGTGACCAAATGGCAGTTCACTTACCGCTTTCTGTAGAGGCGCAGGCAGAATGTCGTTTCTTACTACTTTCTCCGAATAACTTGTTAAAACCTTCTGATGGAGCACCCGTTGCGGTACCATCCCAGGATATGGTTTTAGGTATCTATTACCTGACGATTGTTAGGGAGAAGGAAGATGAGTTTATTCATACTTTCAAGAATGTAAATGAAGCGATTCTTGCTTATGAAAATAAAGTAATTAATTTACAGGAAATCATCCGTGTAAGACAAACAGGTATCAATAAGGATGGCGTTCAAGAGAGTAAATTTATTGAATCTACCTTAGGACGTTTCATTTTTAATGAGATCATTCCTCAAGATCTTGGTTTTGTTGATCGTAGTAAGGAGGAAAACTTCCTTAAGCTTGAAGTTGACTTTTTAGTTGGTAAGAAGCAATTAAAACAGATTCTAGAGAAATGTATCAATATTCACGGTGCTACCCAGACCGCTGAAATCCTTGATAATATTAAAAGTATGGGTTACAAGTACTCAACACAAGCTGCTATGACCGTTTCCATTTCTGATATGAAAGTACCGGAAGAGAAGAAACAAATTATAGCAGACGCAGAAGCTACCATTGTGAATATTACTAAGGAATATAAACGTGGCCGAATGACCGAAGAAGAGAGATACAATGCGGTTATTAATACCTGGAAAGAAGCGGACAATATTCTGACCGATACTCTTTTAGATGGATTGGATAAATTCAATAATATTAAGATGATGTCCGACTCCGGTGCCCGTGGTTCTGATAAGCAGATTAAGCAGCTTGCCGGTATGCGTGGTCTTATGGCGGACACCTCCGGTCGTACCATTGAATTGCCGATTAAATCCAACCTTCGTGAAGGTCTAGACGTATTGGAATACTTTATTTCTGCCCATGGTGCTAGAAAGGGTCTATCCGATACAGCGCTTCGTACTGCCGACTCTGGTTATTTAACCCGTCGTCTGGTAGACGTTGCTCAAGATTTAATTATCCGTGAAACGGATTGTAACGAGCATGACCATGATCATAATCACGAAATCCCAGGTATGTGGATAAAGGCATTTACCGATGGTAAAGAGGTAATTGAGACCTTAGAAGAAAGAATCACCGGAAGATATTCTTGTGAAACCATTTACGATACCGATGGCAGTGTCATTGTAAAGGCGAATCATATGATCACACCGAAACGTGCAGCCAAAATTGTAGCAACTGGTGTTGATAAAGTTAAGATACGAACCATCCTAACCTGTAAATCTCGCATCGGTGTTTGTGCAAAATGCTATGGTTCTAATATGGCTACCGGAGAAGCAGTACAGGTAGGTGAAGCAGTAGGTATCATCGCTGCCCAATCCATTGGTGAACCGGGAACACAGCTTACTATGCGTACTTTCCATACGGGTGGTGTTGCTGGTGATGACATTACGCAAGGTCTTCCTCGTGTTGAAGAATTATTTGAAGCAAGAAAACCAAAGGGACTCGCAATTATAGCGGAATTTGGCGGCGTAGTTGCAATAAAAGATACTAAGAAAAAACGAGAAGTAATCGTTACCAATAATGATACTGGGGAATCAAAATCCTATCTGATCCCTTATGGCTCTAGAATTAAGGTATCCGATGGCGATGTCCTTGAAGCTGGTGATGAGCTGACGGAAGGTAGTGTGAATCCTCATGATATCCTTAAAATTAAGGGAGTACGTGCAGTACAGGATTATATGATCCAGGAAGTTCAAAGAGTTTATCGTTTGCAAGGTGTAGAAATCAATGATAAACATATCGAGGTTATCGTACGTCAGATGTTGAAGAAAGTACGGATCGAAAATAATGGTGATTCAAGCTTTTTACCAGGAACTTTAGTCGATATTCTTGAGTACTATGATGAGAATGAGAAGCTGGAAGCACAGGGCTTAGAACCTGCAGATGGAAAACAAGTAATGCTTGGTATCACTAAGGCATCCCTTGCGACAAATTCCTTCCTGTCCGCTGCATCCTTCCAGGAAACAACAAAAGTTCTTACCGAGGCAGCAATTAAGGGTAAGGTGGATCCGCTAATCGGCTTGAAGGAAAATGTTATTATTGGTAAATTGATACCTGCAGGTACTGGTATGAAGAGATATCGTTCTGTAAAGCTGGATTCAGATATTCAGGATGAAGATATGTATACGGAAGATATCGAAGGGGAGGGAAATTATTCCCAAGAATTTGACACCTTTGATTATTCTGGGGACGCATATCAACAGCAGGGATATTCCGAGGAAGGATATTCTGAGAATGAATCTTATGAAGAAGGCTACCATGAACCAGAAGATGGTATCGCTGAGGTCGTTTATGATGAAGATAAGTTTGGAAAGGATGAAGATGATTTACAAAGGGAAGATGCAATTCCTGGTGTAGATGATGCACATATTTCCATGGGAGAGAATACTCATAACGAAGGCGATTATACAGAAGCTGAATTTAACCTAAAAGGTATCATTGAAGATGATTATAGCGATGGGTTATAAAAAATGATTATAAAAGGGATGTTGTAAATGAAAGAATAGATTCTTAGAGCTTAAGCTCATAGAATGGCATTTGCCGAAACTATGAAAATTTCATTTACAACTTCCCTTTTTTGTTGTTTAATAAAAAGGAGCAGCTTTTAATGATAGCTAAGCCGAATGTTGGGCTAATCGTTTTAATATTAATTACTAAAAATAATGAATCGAAAATATGAATTCAATATGAACCATAACTTTAAATATAACATATACAAAAGTTAAGACACTATAAAAACAAGAAAGGAAGTAAATTAGAGATGGATTATTTACAGAAATATGAGGAATGGATCACGAACCCTTATTTTGATGAGAAGACCAAAGCCGAATTACTCTCCATTAAAGGAGATGATAAAGAAATTAAGGAAAGATTCTATAAAGATCTTGAGTTTGGTACTGGTGGTCTTAGAGGAATTCTAGGAGCTGGTGTAAATCGAATGAATATATATACGGTTCGTAGGGCTACCCAGGGTTTAGCTAATTATATTATAAAACAAGGGGGAGAAGAAAAGGGTGTAGCAATTGCCTTCGATTCCCGTAGGATGTCACCGGAATTTGCCTTAGATTCTGCCCTCTGCCTTGCTGCGAATGGAATCAAAGCATATCTATTTGAATCTTTGAGACCGACACCGGAACTATCCTTTGCCTTAAGAGAGCTAGGATGTATCGCAGGAATCGTAATAACTGCAAGTCATAATCCGCCGGAATACAATGGATATAAGGTTTACTGGGAGGATGGTGCTCAGATAACATATCCTAAAGATGTTGAAATTATTAGTGAAGTCAATGCAATCACAGATTTTTCTTCTTCTAAAACCATGGCTAAGGAAGAGGCATTAAAAGCGGGCCTTTTAAAGATTATTGGAGAGGAAATTGATGAGAAATATATTGCTGAGCTGAAAAAACTTGTAGTTAATCCAATCAGCGATGAGGGAAAGAAACTAAAAATTGTCTATTCTCCATTGAATGGCACCGGTAATCTTCCTGTTCGCAGAATCCTAAAGGAATTGGGATTTGATCAGGTATTTATTGTGCCAGAGCAGGAACATCCGGACTCTGAATTTACTACGGTTGGATATCCCAATCCAGAGGATCCCAAGGTATTTACCCTAGGTAAAAAGCTGGCGGATGAAGTTGGTGCAGATATCATCCTAGCAACCGATCCCGATGCAGATCGATTGGGCGTTCAGGTTCGTAATGACAAGGGAGAATTTGTACTGTTAAACGGTAATATGACAGGTGCTTTGATTGCGGAATATGTATTCTCTCAGAAGGCGGAACATGGTACTCTTCCAAAGAACGCTGCCTTGATTAAAACCATTGTAACTGGAAATATATCCACTCAGATTGCTGCTCATTATAATGCTAAGCTGATTGAAGTTTTAACAGGTTTTAAATATATCGGAGAGCAGATTAAACTTTTTGAGCAAAGTGCTAGTAATGAGTTTATCTTTGGTTATGAAGAAAGCTATGGATGTCTTGTAGGTACCCATTCAAGGGATAAGGATGCGATCGTTGCCGTTATGACCCTTTGTGAGGCGGCTGCTTATTATAAGGCAAAAGGAATTACATTATATGAGCAGATGAATCGGATCTATGAGAAATATGGGTATTTTAAAGAAGATCTAATTTCGATAACATTTAAAGGAATTGAAGGAATGGAGAAGATCAAATCCATTATGGAAGAATTCCGTAGCAATCCTCCAAAGAATGCTGGTGGATATAAGGTCTTAAAGGTTAGAGACTATAAGTTAGATACCATAACTGATCTAGAAACAGGAAATGTAAGACCAACCGGGCTACCAAAATCCGATGTACTCTATTTTGAGCTCAGTGAAGATGCATGGTTTGCAGTTCGGCCATCTGGCACAGAACCAAAGATCAAATTCTATTTTGGAGTAAAGGGAAGCAGTGCAGAAGACTCCGAGGAACGGTTAGGTAATCTAATGAATGATAAACTATTTAACATAGGATAGGAAGTTCTTGGCTTCTCCCTTTGAACATAATCTAAATGTTTTGATCATGTATATCCCTAGGCGGAGATTGTAGTCATAATAAAACTATCCTGTATTTTGATTATAAAATTTTAACTTAACTAAATAATAAAAGATGCCGAGCTAGTCTAATCTAGGCGCCTCTCCCTTTGAACATAATCTAATCTTTTGATCATGTATATCCCAAAGGGGAGGTCGAAGCCAGGATAAGACTAGCTCGGCATCAATTTTAAATGAAATGTAGAACTTTTAAATCAATTTCTTACCGCAGTTTGGACAGAAATTGGCATCACTTGTTTTCGTTCCACAGTTTGGACAGAAGTTAGGTTTTTGTTGATTAGGATTATGGATCGGTTGATTGAAATTGGTATGATTGTTCATGTTCTGCATCATCTGATTGGCCATATTCATACCCATCATCATACCTGCCATATCCGTGGCTACCCCGCCACCCTTAACTTTGCCGGTGGAGATGCCTTCTGTCATGGCTACCTGTTGATAGCGGTTTAAGTCCCCAACCATATTGTAGGAGGCGTTTTTATTAATCATAGCCTGGATTTCCTCAGGATAGGTAAAGCTCATAATATGAAAGCCGGAAATGGATAATCCAGAATCAAAGAGTTGCATGCCTAAATCATCTTGGATACCCTTGGCGATATCAAAGGAATTGGCCTGAAGGTTAAACATATCTTTGCCCTCTTTACTAATCCATTTCATTAAAAGCTGATCTAGGACGGCCATAATCCGAAGTCTTACATCTTCTACCGTATAGCTTTGTCTAACACCGGCTATTTTGTCAATTAGTTTTACATAGTCATTAACCCGGAAGGTTACTGTACCATTTGCACGGATTGGCATTCCACCCGGTGCATTAGGCGTTGGAATATTAATTGCATTCTTGGTTCCCCATTTTGCAATGAATTCCTTGGTGTTGATAAATAGTACTTCAGCTCTTATCCCACTGTTGAACCCAAATTTAAATCCTTTTAAGGTTGATAGAAAGGGGATAATCTGTGATTCGATATCATAATCGCCTTCGTCTTTAAAGATTCCCTCTATTTTACCATTATAAAGGAATATAGCATCCTGACCTGGGCGTATGATCAGACGACTCCCCTTCTTAATCTCATTATTGCTCCACTTATAAAATATCATATCATCACGAAATTCTTGCCATTCAACTACATTAGCAAATTGTCTTGAGAAGAGTCCCATAAATTTTCCTCCTATATTATAAGAAATATTTATCACATTCATCGTTAACATTTAATCTATCATAGCATAAATCAGATCTGGATAAAAGAACTTCCTGCTCCTTAAAACTTTCTTCCTCCAGAGCTATGGGAGCGACCACCTGAAGAAACACCGCCACGGAAGCCACCAGCATTAAAACCACCTCTGCTTCCTGAAGAACTATTATCCTTAGGCCGCCTTACCCTAGTAACCTTAGTGCGAAGATAGAGATCTCTTCTTCCAATTAAGCCGGAGTTTCCTTGATCCAGATAGGTATGGCTACCTGCGGTCATTTTACCACCGGAACTGTAGGCCATAATACCAACAGCAATACCACCGATAACTAAGGATACAATAAGCTGGAACCACCAAGTCGTAAAGGGATCGTCAGACTTAGTGGGTTCATTTTCATATGGCCAGGTCTCGTCATAATATTTTCCATCTGGATTATCAGACTGTGGTGAACTGACACTGTAGTCATGATCCCAATTTAGCTCAGAATCATCCATCTTATAGGCAGCAGAACTTTTGATATAGGTTTCCATTGCATCATAATAAGCTCCATTGGACAGGGGATTTACTATGTCATCAAGAATTGCATCAATTCTCTTGGAATGAATGTAGGTTTCGGCCAGTCCATAGCCTTCAATAAATACAACTCGGTTATGCATATCAAGCAACAGTAATACACGATCATCATCCGGTAAGGTATCATTGAAATCCTCAAGATACTCTTCCGCATATTTTGCATTAGAATCATTATGGGTCAGTATCATGATTTCAATTCCAGCCTCAGAACCATATTCCATACACATCTCTTCCAAATCCATGATTTCAGATGTGGATAAAAGTCCGGCCTCATCGTAAACATGTGGATAATCCCTCTCATTTTCAGATGCTTTGACCTTAAGGGAGCCTCCAAGTAGGAAAGTAGTAATTACGAAAGCTAGTAGGAGGATTGCAGTTAGCTTATCTTGAATCCTTGGAGTAGATCTTAATTGTTTCGTTTTATCGATCCTCATTATAATCCACCTCCCAATAGCAATGTTAGAATTCTAAGTATTAGGAAAGAACCAGCAGAAATTCCTGTAAACCAAGCCGCTATTTTACCAGCACTTAAGGGTGGTTTTCCTACAATTTTGCCTGTCTGCCCATTCATTGCAAAAATATGTTCTGCTTGCTTATAATCATAGCAGACCATCCAAACTGGAAGAAGTGCATAGTCCGCACGCTTCCTACGTATATTAATATTTTTTCGCTGATAAGAAACAGTACTATAACCGGTTATGGTTGAGCGCAGATAGGAATCCACATAGGTGGCTACCCGTTCCTTGATACGAGGCAAGAGCTGATTGTCATCAAAATCGTATTTCTCTGCGATATATCCTGCAAGGTAGGGTATATTAAAATCTTTCAAATTATTATAATTGTAAGGCTCTAATTTATCCATCAGGGCATCGTCCATTTTCTTGGAAGCGTCGCAGGGGATACGATGGTAGTTAAGATCTACTTTTCGATATACAGCATAGTATTTTGTTTCTGTATAGATCCAATCACCCCTGGTATAGGTCCGAACACGGGTACAGATAGCCTCAGCCTCCCCACGACCGTTAAAATCATAGAGCCAGAAGGGTACATATAGGCCCGTAATACTTTTTATTCGATCAGCATTCATAAAATCCCGGGGTGTAAGTAGGCCCTTCTTGCACCATTTTATAAAAGCTTCTTGTGCTTGGATTTTACTTATGGTGAAGGGAATTACCTTAGCAGGAGCAAGACTTCCTGATAGTCGATCACTTAGTACGACCCCCGCCCCACAGAAACTACAAGTAGTAGCGGAAGTTTGTGGTTCTGTAATTAGGACTGCCCCACAATTATTACAATGGTACTCAACAGCTTCGTCACCCTTAAAAGTATTGTGTGATGTTGGTTCATCTTCATCGGAAGCATCTGCGTAGTCGTGATCAAAAGCGTTTCTAGCAGCTTTTTCGTCTTCCTCATCCATTTCATATTTTATTTCCCCGCTGGAAGAGGGGGCTTTCCCACCGGCCATTTTTTCAATATCATCCGTCCTTCCACAGCTGCCACATAGTAGCTTTCCGGATTTGCTGTCGAAGGCCATATCCGCGCCGCAGTTAGGACATTTAAAATGAATTACCGTGGACATGAATTTTACCTCCTTATGGTTGCTCGTTAAAATGTCCGCAGGAAAGAAAATGGATCTTTTCATGCGGACATTTACTCATTACAAGAGTTTCATGATAAATCGGTATTTTCCGGTAATTAAGAATTTAGACTTGCTTTTAATGCAGCCAGTTCATCATCAATGGATGTATCAGCTGCGTATTTTTTCACTAGGTCATTAATATTTTGATTCGATGAGGAGCGGTTTAGTTCAGCCATTGCATTAGCATGATCCAGTGCTTTATCAGCCATTTGCTCATATTTTTCAAAACTAGCCATGCTATTGTTGGCATTCACAACGGAGGAGGTCATCTTGTTGATCCGTTCCTGGGTCTTTGCCACGGCAAGCTTACCCTTAATCATATCCTTACGGGATTCCAATTCGTTAATATCAGCAACCAATTTGTCATGCATCTGACGCATATGTGCTGCATTGGTTTTTGCTAAATCATAGGCTTCCTGTAGGTCGGGTTGTCTGGAAGTTAAGGATGCTTTTTGCTCTAAGAATTTTCTGGCATCTGCTTCATTATTCGCTTGAAGTGCTTTAATGGCATAGGATTGCATTTTTTGGATTTCCTCATTGCATTCGTCCAAAGCTCTCTTTGCCCTTTGTTCCTCTGCCATGATAGCAGCGGTCTCAGATTTTACTTTACCTAGATCAGAGTTTAGATTTCTAAGGCATTGGTCTATCATTTTCTCAGGGTCTTCCGCTTTATCCAACAGTGCATTGATGTTACTGGACATAATGTCTTTAAATCTTGTTAAAATTCCCATATTCACATTCCTCCATTTTTTATTCATGATAAGTGCCTGATTTCATTCACTTGTATAGCTCGGGTTTTAAAGAAAAATAAGCGTTGAAACAAAATCGGTTAATTAAAATGATAATGATTTTATCAAAAGAGATTGATCGAGTTCATTTAAGAAAGATATTTTGTCTACAGCTATTGCTAACTTATTACAATTCTAAGTTTATTATGATTTGTAGATAACGTCAAGTTAAAATATTATTAGAAAACCCTTAGGAAGAAATTATTGATAAGTAGAAGGGGATATGCCAGTCCATTACTTTCTGACCCGATTTAGGATCCTAAATTCATAATTCAAATGATAAAGACCCTCTCTCTTTTCATAAAATTATTTGAATTAATAGGAGGAATGATTACATAAAATATATGCGAAAGAATGAGATATCTTTTTCAATTAGTATATTTTGACTTGAAACAAGAATTTTGGTAGATTATAATGAAGCGAAGTATAATAATACTATTCA
>JAAYQP010000045.1 GCA_012519195.1 Clostridiales bacterium
CATAATTTTCAATCGTGACTTGGTAGGCTTATTGGGGAGTCCTTCTTTTGTGCTTTTTTGGCTTAAAACAGGCCTTTTCTCAAAAACTTTTTTCCAGTTGGCTCTTGACATTTAACCGCTGGACTTTATAACATTTATGAATTCTTTCTTTTTAAAATGGTTTTCTGCTAATTGCTTCTTGAATCCTTACTCCAATTTGCCGATGCCTCTCTTACCTTCTTCAAATCTTTGTTTATGCTTCAGGCTTATCTTCCACCAGAATTACTTTTCTTGTCTTTCTGCTCTTTGATCGTATATCCCAGATAACTGCAAGTGCAATGATACAAGCTTTCACAATCTGTTGCACATAGGAATCTACACCAACGAGATTCATGATATTGTTTAGACAACCAATAATGAATGCTCCGGCCAAGGTTCCCATGGTTGTTCCAACCCCACCGGAAAAACTGGTTCCACCAACGATTGCTGCAGTTAAGCCTTCCATTTCATATCCGATAGCTCCATTTGGTAAACCTGCGTTTACTCTGGACATGAAGAGAATACCTGCTATTCCAACCAAAATACCATTGATAATAAATATGATATATTTATTTTTCTTTACGGTAATTCCTGACGCAACAGAAGCTTCTTCATTCCCACCAATTGCATAAAGAGAACGGCCTAATCGAGTGTGTCTTAGAATATACCAAATAACGATTGTAATGGCTGCTGTTACGATTATTGATATCGGAATGGATCCTATATGCCCCTGTCCAAATATCGTATAGTTCTTGATCTGCAAGATATTCTGTCCATTGGTTATCAGTAATGCCACACCACGGGCAGCCTGTTGCATCGCTAAGGTCGCTATAAACGGTGGTGTGTTTAGATGAGTAATCATAATTGCATTAATAATGTTACAAACAACTGCAATTACGAGCGCTACTATGACCGCTAAAACTAATGAACCGGTTGATTTATATGCAATGATAGAAATAACACCAGATAGGGCTAGCACAGCACCGGAGGACAAATCAAGCATTCCACTTATTATCAACAGCATTTCGCCATAAGCCAGTATCGTACTAACTGCCAACTGTTTCATAATATTCGAAATATTAGTTGGTGACAAAAAGTTTTTGTTTAGTAAACTACAGAAAAATATCATAACAAAAAGAACGATAAATATAGAATACTTTTCTTTAGCCGAAGTATTTTTAATTTTCTCTCTCATTTTTTCCCTCCTGTTTACAAGCCGTCGCATATTTCATTATGGTTTCTTGGCAGAATTCCGTTCTTTTCAATTCCCCGGTTATATTTCCTTTGTTCATAACATAGATTCGATCACACATTCCAATCAGTTCCGGTAATTCTGAAGAAACCATAATGACAGCCCTGCCTTGTTTGGCCAGATCTACCATCAGTTTATATATCTCAAACTTAGCTCCTACATCAATTCCTCTTGTTGGCTCATCCAGAATTAGAATCTGTGGATCCCGTATCATCCATTTTGCCAGTAGTACCTTCTGTTGGTTTCCGCCACTTAATGATTGTATTGGGGTATCAAGTGAAGGTGTTTTAACATTCATTTTCTGAAAGTACTCTCCTACTATTTTGCGTTCTTCTTTTTCATGAGCGTAGCCTTTATAAATGATTTTTTCTAGACTCGATATACTGGCATTTTCCATAACACTTCGTATTGGTATGATACCAAAGCGCCTTCGATCTTCCGATAGCATTACCATCTTATGACGAATGCTGTCAGAAACCTTATGTATGCCAGCCGTCTCTCCGTTAATTAAAATGTCGCCGCTATTTATTGGGTCCAGGCCAAAGATTGCTCTCATTACTTCCGTTCTTCCAGCCCCCACCAGACCCGCAAAACCGACAATCTCCCCTTTTCTTACATGGAAATTAATATCTTTAAATACACCCGTGCTTCCAAGGTTCTTTACTTCAAGCAGTTTTTCACCGATTTCTACTTCTTCCTTTGGGTACACGTTTTCCATCCTGCGCCCAACCATAAGTGAAATCACTTGTTCCATAGTCATTTCACTGGCAGGATGACTTTCTACTACGGCACCGTCCCGTAAAACGGTAATATCATCTGCAATCTGAAATACCTCGTCAAGTTTATGTGAAATATAGATTATACTAACTCCTGTGTTTTTCAGCTCCTTAATCTTTTTAAATAGCATTTCTACTTCACGCTGGGTAATAGAGGAGGTGGGCTCATCCATTACAATAATCTCAGCACTATTTGAAACTGCCTTAATAATCTCAAGCATTTGAATATCGGATACGGTCAAGGTTTTTAGCTTTTGTGTTGGTTTGTAAGGCAAATTCTCTGCATTTAAAAACTCCATGGTTTTTGTTCTTAGCTGCTTCCAATCAACCTTACGAAATTTGTTGACCGGTAACCTGCCTAAAAACAAGTTCTCTTCTATAGACATTTCCGGTACATAATTTAACTCTTGTGCTATCATTGCGATACCATGTTGTCTGGCATGAATTGGGTTTTGTATTTTAACCGGCTTCTCATCAATAAAAATCTGTCCCGAATCCGGTTTATAGATGCCATTAATAATTTTCATCAGTGTGGATTTGCCGGCACCATTTTCACCGCACAAAGCATGAACCGTACCCCGCCGTACTGCAAAATCAATTTTTTTCAGTGCTTTAACACCAGGAAATGATTTATCAATTTGTGAAACCCTGAGCTTGATATCTTGTTTCATTTCTGTCCTCCCAATTTTTTTGCAATAGCAGGATAACATCTTATTTCTTACTAAACTATAACACCGCAGATAAATATCCAGAAGAAACAGGATTTCTATCTTGGTGTATTATATTAATAAATACTCTTAATTACTTTTTAGGCAGGTAAATTATTGCGATGAAGATGTAAAATATTGTGGTGGTCTTCCTATTTTAATTTAAAATGATCCACCCGTGCTTGCATATTTTTTGTCGTTACGGTTAATACCTGTGCAGCGTTCTTTATTTCATCCATAGAGGCATTCATCTCTTGTGCAGACGCCGCAATTTCCTCCGTTGATGCACAGGTCTGCTGGGCTATGGCAGCTACGCCCGCCATCTTACTGATGACTTTATTTTTTTCACGATCGATCTCCTGTGCTGTAGTGTTAACCTCTTTTATCTCCGGAGCAATCTTTTGAAAAGCTTGAATCATTGTATCAAAGGACTTCATTGTAATATCTAAAACTTCAATCTGCTTATTGAGTGCCTTATTTAGCGATTTTGTTGATACCACCATATTTTCGGTTTCCTCACCTACACCCCAAATTATGGTATTAATATGTATGGATAAGGTCTTTGTCTGATCCGCGAGACTTCGGATATGTTCTGCAACCACCGCAAAGCCTCTACCGGCTTCCCCTGCCCTGGCTGCTTCTATGGCGGCATTTAAAGAAAGAAGATTCGTTTGATCTGCAATATCATTAATGAAGTTTGCAATCTCATTTACCTTCTGAATATTCTCACCCAACACAGAAATCTTGTCTATGAAACTTAGGAATGTTTCATTTATCTTATGTGAAGAGTTCACCATAAACTGCATCTTGCTATTGCTTGATTCAGTTAACTCCCCAATATTTACAGCGTATTTATTAATGCTATAAATTAGTTGGACCATTTTACCCAGGTTCTCAGAAAAGTGGTTTAACCCCTCCATCATTCTCATGGATTCTTCTGACTGTTCAACCGCACCTTTCGCGATATCTTGTATTGAACAGGTTACATGATTAGTGGCATCAGTTACCATAGCGGAAACTGCTGATAAATTCTCTGAATGGTTATCAATCTCTGCGGAGCTATTTTTTATATCCTCGATTATTAGCCGCAAAAATTTCTGCATCTTTGACAAAGAATCAGCAAGTATCCCAACCTCATCCTTTTTACTGCAATATTGCTGTGGTATCTCATGTGAAAGATTGCCATTTGCCATGGAACGAATACTTCCGGCAATCACAATTAATCCTTTTGTGATACTATTTGTTATAATGAATACACCAGAGACACCCAGTATCATAAATAAAATGGTATTGGTGACAGAATTTTGTTTTAATTTATTCAAACCTGATAGCAGATCATTGCGTTCGCTAGCAACAGCAATCGACCATCCGGTGGTGCCAACCGGCGCATATCCTGCAAATTGCTTTGCTCCGTTATAGTAATACTCATTTGCACCTGTTTTGCCCTTCGCCATTAGAGTGAGCATTTCCGAAAGTTGTTGAAAGGATATATCATTGCCCGCTTCCCGGATGTAATTTACTTTGTCATATACTAAGGACAGGTTACTGTGGGCTATAATATCACCAGTTTCATTGATCATGAAAGCTCTGCCTGTTTTCCCAAAAGAAATGTCATTGATCAATGTGCTGAATTCATTCCCGGATTTTACGCCGACTAAGACGCCAGTCACCTTACCACCAATTTTTAAAGGATATGAATATGCAACTACCAGGCTGCCTTCCGTCAAACCCGATATTCCAAAGGAATCGGGTATGGGTTCAGTTACCGCCTGTTTACCTTGCAAAGCCTTCTTAAAAATTGACATATCTTGAATTACAATCTTTTTATTATCGGAGGTTATAAGAATCCCGTTGCTATTGGCTATACCCAGCAATAAATAATTCCCTCTTACCTTCCAGATCTTTAGTTTTGATATTTCTTCTCCTTCTTCTGATTGTATGTTTTTTATGTCATATGCAATGGTTTCTAAACGTTCAAAGCCTGTGGCAATATTATTTTCCAGTAACAAAGCGGATTCTTCAGCTATCTCAGGCAGCATTTGTTTTATATTATTAATTAAAACCTGGGAAGAGATATGGTACGACATTAGGCCTGTTCCTATACAAATAACTAATATCAATGATCCTAAGAATAAGATCATCTTACTTTTCATACTATTGAGATTTAATGGTTTTCTTGGCCTATTCAATTTCTTAAATTTTCGATTTCTGTCCATGCAGTGTGCCTCCATTATATCCATATAAAACTTTAAAAAAGCGGCAGGTGATATACATCTCCTGCCGAATATAGGCTTTATCTATTGAGCTTCTAGCTTACTCTTTAATCAAGCCTCTCTTTTTATACATTTCAACAAAGTCACCAGCATTTTCTTTTGTTATTAGCACTTCTTCAATATCTACATCAATCTTTGTTGCTTCGCCTGTAAGGAGTTTATGAACTGTTTGCATGTTTAACTCTGCCAGATCAATTGCAGACTGTAGACACGTGGAGGTCATTTTACCTTCCTGAATTAGTAAGCAAGCTTCCGCTGTTCCATCAACACCATAGGATAACATCTTGGAATAATCCTGAACGATTTCCAACGCACCCGCTGCCATATTATCATTCATAGAGATGATAGCATCAATCTGACCATATGCAGTTGTCCAGTCTTCCATAAATGCCATAGCTTCATCTTTATTCCAGTTTGCAATATCCTCTGCAATTATGGTAACGTCCGGTCTCTTGTCAAAGAATTCTGCTTGCCATGCTTTTCT
The DNA here is from genome assembly GCA_012519195.1 of Clostridiales bacterium. Taxonomy (GTDB): domain Bacteria; phylum Bacillota; class Clostridia; order Lachnospirales; family Lachnospiraceae; genus Mobilitalea. The sequence continues at coordinate 5,511 of JAAYQP010000045.1, forward strand.
TCTTTCATCTGCATGGAAGTTTCCAGAAGGGCCGTTAAGTACAACAACTCTACCGTTCTCAGGGACCTGTTCCAATGCTAATGCTGCGTTTACTGCTGCCTGATTGTATGGATCTGCGTCAACAGAGGATGATCCTTCTATATTATCAATACGTGCATTGGTTGTAATTGCAATAATACCCGCTTCTACAATTTTCTCAACATAAGGTCTCTGAGCTTCACCATTATTTGGTTGTACTATAATAGCATCATAACCATTGGTAATCGCATTTTCAATTGCTGCATTTACCTTCTCGTCATCAGCCCGTCCATCAAATACATCTAATGTAATGTCGCTATATTTTTCCGCCGCTGCTTTCATCTCGTTAGCAAGCCATGCTGCAAATGAGTCAGACTGTGTTCTTGCAATATAAGCTACACGATATTGTTTTGAACCACTGTCTTTTTCATCGTTACTTTTACTCTCGCTGTTATTACTTATGTTACTTGTTGCCGGCGTTTGAGCAGTACCATTCTGTGTGGAGCCGCAGCCCGCTAGCATCGCTCCTAACAATGAAAGACACAATACGAGACATAGTAATGTTTTTTTCATAAACTCTCTTCCTTCCTTTTTTGAATTAATTCATAATACAATGAGTATTACTTGAGTTAATTACTTGATGTGTAAACTATAGCACCGTAGGTTTTCTTTTAGAAGAAACAGAATTTTTGTATTTGTGTATTATATTGCCTAAACGTATTGTTAATAAATTAACTATGCAAAATATTGTGATTCATGTGTAAACTTTTGTGATAATGACCTTTTGCTTCTACATAATGGACATAACCTCTGTCGGGCGACGATTTACTGAGGATCGAATATGTATTCATGTTAAAATGTAATTACGTGACAAAAAGCCTGTGATTTTCTCACAGGCAGATTAGCATTCCGATAGGAATAACAGGGTTTTTCCATTGCACATTCATAAACAGAACTCCTATGAATATCCAATGCAGCCAAACAAAGCCTCAACTGCATTTCAATCAATTGTCCATTTCCCGAATTCTACATCCGGCGGAGAATCAATATGATCACCTATCATCTTTTCCATCCAAATCATATCGTACCAGGTATTAAACTTGTATCCAATGTTGTGAAATCTTCCTACTAGAGTAAACCCCATATTCTTATGAAAACGATAGCTGACATCAGTAAGATAATTATCTTCTTTCACAGGAACAGCTATACAAGCATTCATATTTAGAATTCCCATATTCTTTAATGATTTTTCCAATGCATTATAAAGTGATTTTCCTATACCCATTCTGTGTCTGCCCTGCTTAACATAAACAGTTGTTTCCACAGCCCAGTCATATGCATTACGATTCTTAAAAGTATTAGCATACGCATACCCTAATGTTTCACCATTGTTAACTGCCTTTATATAAGGATATTTCAATGATATGTTTATAATTCTGCTCTGAAACTCCTCTAAAGCCGGCACATCATATTCAAACGAAATTGCTGTATTTATTACATAGGGTTCGTATATTGAAAG
>JAAYQP010000046.1 GCA_012519195.1 Clostridiales bacterium
CACCGATTCCTGGTCAGCCAATTCATTTTGTCATTAAATTTTACGCAGGACATTATGTCATCGGATGTCAACCCTTTGAAAGAAATAGTAATCACAATAATTTTACCTTCCCTTGCGGCGAGATCTGGATCTGTGAAAAGGTGCAGGAAGTAGCTGACTTCCTTTATGATCTTAAGGTATTGATTCAATTAGCAAAAACTTTAGATACCAATTCTTTTCGAAGAGCAGATATTATGAATACTCTATTTGAGGTACATAAGGTATTAATTTATTCTCCAGAGGAAGTGACCAGAGAGGAATGGCTCCTCTCTCTGAAAGCAGCTAGGGAAAAAATGCTTCCTGCCCTCATAAAAAAGAATGGCGACAGCGCACCTACAGCAGTGCTGACCGGCCATTCCCATATGGATACGGCATGGCTTTGGCCAGTTAGTGAAACAATTAGAAAAAATGCAAGAACGCTATCTAATCAGATGAATTTGATGGAACAATATCCGGAGTATCGTTACCTTCAAAGCTCCGCTTTGCATTCCTATATGATAGAAAAGAACTATCCTTCAATTTTTGAACAGATGAAAAAACTAATTGCAGAAAAGCGGTATGAGCCTAACGGAGGTGTCTGGGTAGAATGTGACTGTAATATTGCCTCCGGTGAATCCCTTGTTCGGCAATTTTTATGGGGCCAGAGGTATACCAAAGAGAAATTTGATTATTTGGCGGATTGCTTTTGGCTTCCAGATACCTTTGGCTATTCCGCAGCAATTCCTCAAATCATGAAGGGGTTCGGTATTCGTTATTTCCTTACGACAAAACTTGCCTGGAATGATACCAACCGCTTTCCATATGATACTTTTATCTGGGAGGGAATTGATAAAAGTCAGGTATTAGCTCATTTCTTTGTTATGGATACCTGGGTAGACCCAAAGAGTTTATTGGAACGGATCAACGGAATCAATTATAACAATGGTCTGAAATGTAAGCAGGCCTGTAATGAACGTTTAGTTGCATTTGGTTACGGGGATGGTGGGGGAGGACCAACCTTTGAGATGATTGAAACTGCTAGACGGCTCTCAGATTTAGAAGGATGTCCAAAAACCAGGTATCAGAGTGTATCAGACTTTATGCAGCATATCGAAGAGACTTATACTAATTTGCCCAGGTATAAAGGTGAGTTATATCTTGAGCTGCACCGTGGAACCTTAACCGGTAAACAGCAAATTAAAAAGAACAATCGAAGAAGTGAGATTGCATTACATAATCTTGAGTTGCTGGAAACCATCCAGTCAGTGCAGGAAGGAAAAGTGGCATCGGATAAAAACTATAGGCATTTGTGGGAGATCTTACTTAAGAATCAGTTTCATGATATTCTGCCTGGTACCTGTATCAGCTTGGCCCATGATTGCTCGATTAAAGAAACCAATGGGCTATTAGAGGAAGCATCGGAGATTGAGAAAAGGTATCTGCATAGTGAAATACAGGAGGAAGAATTCTATTCTGTATTAAACACTCTAGGCTTTTCTTATAAGGCGATTGTTGAAATTGATACCAATAAGAAGTTAATCGATCCGAAAGGGATTTTAAAAACGCAAAAGATTACGGATATGGAAGGGAATACTGTCCTGAAAGTGTCCGGATTAGAGTTAAAACCTTTCGCCCATACAAGTATTCATCTCAAAGAAAGTACAGATACGGACAGTTCACCATTTCATTATGAAAACAACCAGCTCATAACGCCTTTTGCTAAAGTTACTTTTAATCAAGATGGCCACATAGCTTCCTTTATCGATCGGAGAAATGGACGAGAATTATGTGAGGGAATCCCCTTTGGCTCCTTTGCCTCCTTTGAAGATGTTCCCGCTGGTTGGGATGGATGGGATGTGGATGCGGATAGTATGAAGCGCCTACAAGTAGAGAAGAATAGGCTCCTATCCCGGGAAGTGGTCTCGGATGGTGAAGTAGAGTTTCGGATTCGTAGTCATTATAAAGTATGTAATCATTCTACTATCATACAGGATCTCATCTTTTATGCGGATTCTCCTCTGGTAGAATATGATACCAAGCTTTTATGGAGAGATAAACATCAATTCCTGAAAGCTATGTTTGGTACTTCCATCTGTGCTCAATATGCGGTCCATGAAATACAGTTCGGTAATATGAAAAGACCTACGACTAGAAACAATTCCATAGAGCAGGCAATGTTTGAGGTATGCTGCCATAAATATATGGATTTAAGTGAACCCTCTTATGGAATTGCATTCTTAAATGATTGCAAATATGGAATCAGTGTAGAAGATGGAACTGTAGGGATCTCCTTAGCGAAGGGTGGAACCAGGCCGGACGAAAGAGGGGATATGGGTGACTATCGTTTCCGTTATGGGATATTACCGCATATGACTGGTTTCCAAGCACAGGAGGTTATTCTACCCGCTTATCAGTTTAATTATAAGCCTATTGTAACTCAGCATAGTAAACGCTCCTCCGAACCATTACTTTCGATTAATAGAGGTAATCTTATTATTGAGACAATCAAACCCTGCGAGGATGCCCAAAAGGCTTTTATCGCTAGGATTTATGAAGCGGAAGGAACTTATACAAAAGGGGAACTGCAAACTGGGTTTGCATGTAGCAAGATCGAGTACTGTGACATGATGGAAAATCCATTGTCAGACTATGACGGTGAGCTCATCTTCCAACCATTTGAAATAAAGAACTTGAAGTTTACCTATGATTTTAATCCAACGTAAACGCGCTCTCGCTCGATTGTCGCTCATAGCGGTACATAAGGCTCCGGCAGGTAAATAACTATTGATATCTATCACGGGGTCTAAGTACCGATGACGACAAATGGTTTACTTATGGATAAAAAATCATAAGTTAGGTCTGAATACAGTAAAAATAGATAAAAATAATAAATTATATTTGACATTTCTATAGATATTTGATAACATGATTATAGAAATGGATTGTTACTGGTAAGCAGGCAAAACCAAAATTTATGGATTACTTTTGTTGTTCATAGATTTTGGTTTTTTTTATAAGTGGATTGTAAAAAATTTACTATCCATAATGGGGTGCTATATATGCAGGTAGAACGTATTATTAATAACAATGTTATCAGTGCCTTAGATCCCAATGGAAGAGAAGTTGTTATCATGGGCAAAGGGATCGGCTTTCATGCAAAACGAGGAAACATTGACAATAGTATGATCGAGAAGATCTTTTATCTCGATAATCAAAATGCCTTGGATAAATTCAAGGAATTATTGGTTAACCTACCATTAAAGCATATTCAGGTATCCAATGAGATCATATCCTACACTAATATGGTATTGAATAAGAAGATCAACCAGAATATTTATATTACTCTAACGGATCATATTAATTTTGCCATCGAGAGGTATAATCAGGGATTGATTTTTGAGAATCCTCTGCTATGGGAAGTTCAGAGTCTGTATCGAAAGGAATTCCTCATCGGGGAATATGCGGTTGCTCTGATTAATAAAGAGATCGGAATCAAATTACCAATTGATGAGGCTGCATCGATTGCCCTTCATATCGTCAATGCTGAATACGATTCAACGATGAGTGACACAATGAATATAACCAAATTAATTCCAGATGTTCTGCGGATTGTCAAGGAAGAATTTCATATTGAATACGATGAATTTTCCCTAAGCTATGAACGCTTTGTAAATCATCTAAAACTATTGGCACAGAGAGTTATTAGAAAGGAACAACTGAATATTTTGGAAGAGGGCTTTAGTAATACGATTAGGAACATGTATCCGGAAGAATATCATTGCAGCTTAAAAGTTGCTCAATATTTTAAGGAACATTTTGGTCATGAAATTATGGAAGAAGAGAGATCTATCTTAACAATCAATATCCGTAGACTTATTTTAGGGATTAAGAAAAACAGCTAGGAGGTTATTATGCTCAATAAATTAAAAGAAATGTTTCGTAAGGGAAATGATAATGAAATCACTATATTATCACCAATCGAGGGTCAAGCTTGCGATATCACCGAGGTTAGTGATCCAACCTTTAGTGGAAAGTTACTTGGTGATGGGATAGCAATTCGACCTGATAAAGGCAGGATGGTTTCCCCTGTTAGCGGTACGATAGCGATATTCTTTGATACCAAGCATGCCTGTACCATTATATCGGATGAGGGCGCAGAAATCTTAATTCATATCGGATTAGATACCGTGAATCTTAAGGGTAAGTATTTCACGTCCTATAAAAAAGAAGGAGATAAAGTAAAACCAGGTGATCTTCTCTTAGAGTTCAATATGGAGGGCATCAAAGAGGCGGGTTATGATCTAATATCACCAATTGTTATCTGTAATTCTGGGAATTATTCAGAGATAAAAACCCATACAGGTAACAAGGTGAAGGAATTAGAGCCAATCATACAAATTATGCAATAACCAAAGATAACTTATTTCAGAAAGGGGGCAGCTATGAAGGAACTTCGTTATGTCATTACGGATGAAATTGGATTACATGCAAGACCAGCCGGCTTATTGGTAAGTACGGCAAGCAAATTTGATTGCAATATCAAAATCAAGAATAAGACGAAAGAAACGGATGCAAAAAGTATCCTTGGAGTAATGAGCCTTGGGGTTAGAACGGGGGAAGAAATCATTCTTACCTTTGATGGCGAGGATGAAGAAAAGGCTTATGAAGCAATAAAAACATTTCTAGAAGCAAATCTATAAGATTAAAAACATTGGTATTGCTGACTGGGATCAGTTGGCGATGCGAGTGATTTTTAATACAGGCTAAAACTTTACAGTAGATGTAGATAAGTGCATTTACTGTAAAGTTCTAGTACATATTATAAATCGTGAGTAGATACGATTTATAATTATTTATCACAAGTGAATTGGTCTGCCAATTCATCTTGTACCAAAATTATTTATAACGCTGTTCGTAAACAGCGTATAAGAAGGAGGGGTTTTTTTTATGATGAAGTATTTGCAAAAACTAGGTAAGTCTTTAATGCTACCGGTAGCATGTTTGCCGGTTGCGGGTATCCTGATGGGTATTGGGTATTGGATTGACCCGGCCGGTTGGGGTGCAAACAATGCAGCAGCTGCCTTCCTGATTAAAGCAGGTGGTGCATTAATTGACAACATGGGTATCCTATTTGCAATCGGTGTAGCAGTTGGTATGGCACACGATAACGATGGTACAGCAGGACTTGCAGGACTAGTTTCCTGGCTGATGATTACTACCCTGCTATCCAGTGGCTTTGTTGCTATGTTTACCGGCGCAGAAGCAGATCCTGCATTTGCAAAGATTCAGAACCAATTCGTAGGTATCCTATGTGGTTTGATTGGTTCAACCTGCTACAACAAATTTAAGAATACCAAGTTACCGGATGCTTTGGCATTCTTTAGTGGTAAACGTTGTGTAGCCATCATCACAGCAGGTGTTACCATCTTAGTAAGTCTTGTAATGTTCTTTATATGGCCAGTTTTATATGGTGCATTAGTTGCTTTCGGTACTGCAATCACCAGTACTGGTGCGATTGGAGCTGGTATCTACGGCTTCCTGAACAGATTACTGATTCCAGTAGGTTTACACCATGCCCTAAACTCCGTATTCTGGTTTGATGTTGCTGGTATTAACGACCTTGGTAACTTCTGGTCAGGTGCAGGAACCTTAGGCGAGACCGGTATGTATATGGCTGGTTTCTTCCCGGTTATGATGTTTGGTCTTCCGGCAGGAGCTTTGGCTATGTATCACACCGCTAAGACGAAGAAGAAAAAAATCGCTGCAGGTTTACTAAGTGCAGCAGCACTTTGCTCCTTCTTTACAGGAGTTACGGAACCGATGGAATTCGCATTCATGTTCCTAGCTCCAGGACTATACTTAATCCATGCACTATTAACAGGTGTATCTGTATTCTTAGTAGCTTTACTTCCTACCAGAGCGGGCTTTAACTTTAGTGCAGGTCTGGTAGACTATATCCTAAGCTTTAAGGCACCGATGGCACAGAATCCTTGGTTGCTACTTCCGATCGGTATTGCATTTGCCGCAATCTACTATGTAGTATTCCGTTTTGCAATTGTAAAACTGAATCTGAAGACTCCTGGTAGAGAAGACGATGAATATGGTGAGGAAGAAATGAAAGCTACCCTTTCCAATGATAACTATAGTGAAGTTGCAGCTACCATCATGGCTGGTTTAGGTGGAAAAGATAATATTGCATCCATCGACAACTGCATCACAAGACTTCGTCTTGAGGTTAAGGATTATACCGCAGTGGATGAGAAGAAGATCAAATCTGCTGGTGTTGCTGGAGTACTTCGTCCAAGTAAAACCAGTGTACAGGTTATTGTTGGAACTCAGGTACAGCATGTAGCAGAAGAATTAAAGAAATTAGCAAAATAGTTAGAGTAATCGAAGAATTAAAAACTCCATAAAGTGTTATGATAAATATATCATAATATCCTACCTATAAACTGGCAGTATACCGATAATGTTTGGTATACTGTCAGTTTTTTGGTGGTTCTAGCGAATGTACTGGTTATTGCTCTTGGTCATATATTCCTTGGGCGTAACTCCATAATATTTTTTGAATACGGAGTTAAAATGCTTAGCACTGACAAACCCCGTTTTTTCGGCGATTCTGTAGATTTTTTCATGGGGATTACTTTTCATCAGAAGGACTGCTTGCTCCATTCTGATCCTAGTCACGAATTTTGTATAGGTTTCTCCGATATTCTTATGGAATAAATCACTTAGATAGCTGGGATTTACATTTAAATAATCGGCCACCTGGGCAAGGCTGAGTGGTTCCTGGTAATGGGTACAGATATATTCCCTTGCACTTTCAACAATTTGGGTAGCTTCAGGTAGAATTGTAAAGTATTCCTCCTGTTCTAAAGCTTTATATACGGAAAATAGGATGGAATGGATGTGATTGGTGTCTTCCTTTTTATTACGGAGCATCCATTGATCCATACCATTGGTTAAAACTTGAAATGCATCGATGACCTTATCTGGCTTGATCTTGCATTTTCTGGATAGATAACGGATCAGATAAGTCCCAAACCTAAGGATTTGAGCTATGGTAATAGGATCCTTCATTAACTTCATATATAAATAGAGGTCAGAGCTAGCTTTGTTCCAATTTTTAGCGATATAATCTGAGGCAAGGGCATCGCAGATTGTATGCAATTCCTTAATAAACTGGCTCTGACTAAAATAATGGTGGGAGGAGATCGGATAAGTTTCATTTCTTAAGACTAAGGCCAAGGATTGCATAGCTGTTTCGTATGATGAAGCTAGGTGCATCATATCTTTTACTTCAGTACCATAGGCAGCAATTAATTTGATTCGATCCTTCCTCCAGTAGGAATGAACGATATCGTGATATGCCTGCTTAACCATGGAAGTTAATTCTTCCGATGAATTGGCACTCAGTAATAGAAGGGAATTTCCATAGTCATCCTTTGCGGTGATTGCCTTATGTAAGGAGCAATAGGATTGACATTGCTTAAAAAGTTCCAAGCCATAGGAAGTATTTTCTGCAACTGTTTTTTCCTGAAGGAGAATATGTAGATCATCTATTTTTAAGATCAAGATTGTAGCGTATGAATGCATGAAAGGGATATTCTTGTTCTGGAGTAATCCATAAAAGGTTTGGATTAAAGTCTTATTACCGGATAGGAGGGCGGTCAATAAGGCTGTTTTTATTTCAGAGTCGCTGTAGTTTTTATAAATTGTCGGAGATGTAATATTCTTTCTTAGAACATCCACTTCCAGCTCATCTTTAATTTTACTTAGGGTTTCCCTTATTTGTGAATCCTGTAAAGGCTTTAGAAGATAATCGGAAACATTGTATTTGATTGCTAATCTAGCATATTCAAACTCATTATAGCCGGATATAATAATCACCTTCGTAGGGAATTCGGAATCAAAGATAAATTTGGCTAGATTCAGACCATCCATTTCCGGCATCTTGATATCGGTGATGACAAGATCAAAAAACTGTTTTTGCATTAGTTCCACAGCTTCTAAGCCATCACTTGCAATCCCTGTAACATGAAAGTCCGGACAGATTAAGGACAAGTTTTCCCCTAGATATTTTCTCATCAATGGTTCATCGTCAACGATCAGCGTATGATACAATCAATCACTTCCTTTCTGACTCGGCAATGGCAGTTTCAATTTGACATGGGTGCCCACGGATAGGTTATTCGATAGGAGGATACCATAGGAATCACCATATTTTAATTTTATTCGTTTATTCACATTGATAAGGCCAATGTTTTCGGTTGTTTTTGTATTCTCCTCGATATCCTCATCCAAAGAGGTTTCTTGGGAAAGTTCCCTATTCAACTGAGCAAGCTTTTCTTTTTCTATTCCAATTCCGTTATCGACAATATGCAGATATAGCTTATCCTCCTCTTGTGAACTATAGATATGGATTTCTGATTTTCCTCTCTTAATTTCACAGCCGTGAATAATGGCATTTTCAACGAGGGGTTGCAAGGTTAAGGCTGGTATCCGATAATTTTTAAATTCTGGTGCCACATCGATAACATAGGATAAATTGTCACTGTATCTAGCTTTCAAAATCCCTAAGTAGGAATCGACGATCTCCAATTCCGATGATAGAGTGATATTTTTGTCTGCATTCATAATACCTCGCAGAAAATGGGACAGTTTTTCTATACTTTGAACGGCTCCCTCTGAATCCTTACATTTAATAAGTAAACTGATCGTATTTAGTGTGTTATAAAGAAAATGAGGTTTGATCTGGGCACAAAGATTATTGTATTGAGCTTCTTTTTGAAGGTATTTGGATTCATACACTTCTTTGACTAACTTTGTGTTGCTATCTAAGATCCGATTAATTCTACGAATCATTTTATTAAATGACTTTGCTAGATAACCGATCTCATCTTGGTTTCTTACCTCTACCTGCACGGACAAATCTCCATCCTGTACTTGCTTCATGGAATGAATAATATGAAAGAGAGGTTTAAAGAAATTCTGTACAAATACTAGAAGTGAAAGTACAGCACACATGGTTCCAAGTAATGCGAAACCGATCGTATTATTTCGAATAGCCATAGAATCCTTGTTTAACTCATGGTAGGAATTGATAGCGACCACCTTAAGGTCCGTGGTTTCTAAAGAGGCGACATTAATAATATATTTGTTCCCATCAAGGGTTACTGTATAATCACCAGCCTCATTATAATACCCAAGGGGATCTAGTGCCATGCTTGTATTAATTCTTGTAAACGTATGGCAATATGCAGGAATGACCATGGTGATCTATCTAGCTGGATTGCAGGCTATACCAGAAGAATTGTATGAGGCCGCAAAGGTGGACGGTG
>JAAYQP010000004.1 GCA_012519195.1 Clostridiales bacterium
AATGGTTTTATTGTCATCGGTTGCATTGGGAGCAGTGATATCTTTCATATTATTATATATCTTAAAGGTTAATGAGATGGTATGGTTTATTAATTTGATAAAGAAGAAACCTAGGATATAAACATTTTAGTTTGTTTAATATAGTAGTGTTTTTATGACTTATTATCTGACTTAAAGTGAATTATAGAACTAATGAATTAATATGTATGTGTATTTAGCTGCGACAATTTCAGAGTTCGGGACATCACCCCAGCTAAACAAAAGATAACAAAAATTGCACATTGAAAATATTAAATTATTGTAATATTCTGTGGACATCTTAAAATCCCTGTGGATTACAGATGTAGAAAAAACATAGCCTATAAATTGCAACTGCTGAAAACAGCATAAATCCTGTGGATAAGCCGTTATTTATACACAATATGAGCCAAATAATCACAAATATTTGCGCATAATCAGCTTATCATAAAATACCGTTGATATCCTCATTATCTCTCCTACATGATATAGTATATGGTAAGAAGTAGGGGGAGGCAAGACAATGCTGAACAAGAATATCAAGGATCGGGATCCCAATAGAAAATGGGTCCATGAAATTGGTACAAGAATTAAGGTAATCAATGGTCCTCCATATCGACAAATATACATTGATTATGTGCTGATAGCTGAATACTTGATTGGTAGTAAGTTTGAAGAGGCCACCGCTCTTGTTATGCTGTCAAAAAACTCGTCTGTCAGCGTTCCTGACCTGGCTGCCGCATTTGGGCTGCATCACAAAACGATATATAACTATATCTCTTTGTATGAAACTAATGGCTTGGAAGGATTACGTCCAGCAGCCCATTACCCCGGCAAAGTCAACAATGAACTGGTTGAATTCATACAGTCTGAACAGAATAAAAATCCGCATATGACTCTGACTGCATTAAACAGGAAACTGTTTCAGGTATATGAACTGACACTATCAGAAACAACTATACGTAAACTGGTGGAATCGGAGACAATCAGTCCGCTAGCTAAGGAACCATCTAAGCCTGATGGCCAAATCAACTTCGAGGAGCTTTTAAAAGAACAACCAACTGAACCTGCCGCGTCATCAGATACAGAAGGCGTCAGTACGGGCAATTATACGCGCTATGCCGGATACTCTATCTTCACCTCAATGATAAACGAACTGTTTTCGGGAATCTTTGAGTATATAGATAAAAAAAAGGGTTCCTCTGCAAAGACATGGGAAGCTAAAAAGCTGATTACCAGCTTTGTCCTGTACTTCATGATGGGGATAACGAATATCGAGCAAACCAAAACAGTAAACAGGAAAGAATTGGGTTATCTACTGGGTGAAGGGGCTGCTCCCTGCAGTAAAACACTAAAAAGGAATATGCATGATTTAATGCAGATGAACCTGCCCCAGGTTGTACCAGAGTTACTGACCCAGGAATATATCGCAAAGGGTTATGTTGAATTAGGCCAGCTTTATTACGATGGACATTTTGTACCATACTACGGCAAAGAAGATATTGGGAGCGGCTTCTTTACTCAAAGGCGGCTTGCAGTGCCAGGCCATGAGCAGTATTGGGCCAACGACCTCAGGGGAAGACCGGTATTTTTCCTGAACAGCTATGGCTTTTCCCGTTTCTCAGAAGCCATCTTGGAGCTATGTGAAAAAGCCATTACCTACATGAAACAATCAGGAGATACCAGACCGCTTTTGGTTGCATTCGATCGTGGTGGGTACAATAGCTCCTTGTTTCGTGAGCTCAGCAGGATGGGTGTATGCTGGGTCACCTGGAAGTCTGGTAAAACGAAGGAACGGCCGGAGGATGCCTTCAAAGAAACCTTTACCCTTGAAACAGAAAGAAAACAGTGTGAATATGGTATCCTTTATACCACTCATAAAATGGCCAACGTAAAGGAACCCTTTGATGCAGTGGTTATCCTGAACAAGAAGACAAGCAAACAGACTACCATTCTTTACGATATTCCTAATAATGTAAAGAACTTCTATCAGCCGGTAGATGTGGCAAAGTTTCTGCTGAGCCGTTGGAAGCAGGAAAACTTTTTTAAGTATGCCTTAAAAGAAGCAGATATTAATCAGACCCATGGCTTGGAGAAAGGGACGGAAAATGATGCCTACTATATTCCCAATCCTGAATACACCACTCTGTTATCTAGAAAAATTAAACTATTAAAAACATACGAAAAACTGGAAGACAAAAAGGAGAAAATTGAGGAAAGGTATTTTACATTGAAGAGAAAGCCTACTTTTGAAAAATACCTTTCTCGTAAGGGTTATCAGAATACAATATCTTCATTGAAGCAGATATCAAAAGAGATTGATTCCATTGATGATGATTTGCTTAAAATACCGTATTCCATACCCTATACCAAGAAGGATGGCTCCCTTTACACCTATATTGATTTTTCAAAGATCAACTTGATGAATGCCTTAAAAGCCGCCGTATTCAATATGCGCTGCCGTGCAAAGGATATCGCAAGGGAGTATTTCCATGACTACAGGGAATTGTCCAAGTTTATTGAAGTTCTCACCCAAACGGGTGGTTATTACAAGAAAGGCGAGTATCAGGATACTGTTTATCTGAATACTTTGGAAACCCCTGCTTATCAGGCTGCTGCCGAACAATTGGTAAACAGAATAAACCAGTCATCACCAAAAACGCTTGGACAAGAAAGCAAACCGCTTGTAATAAACTTCAAATACTGATGCGCTTTTTTGGTATTAACTATTTAGATGTCCCGAACTCTGAAGTTATGCTGTTAAAGTCACGGGTTATTGAGATCCATTATATGTTCCTCCGATCACCTACTATTCTATATAAAATACGAAATAAAAGCAATAACTGTTAAAAATTACAGATAAACTGATAGAGACAGGCAGCTGCAAAATCGATATACTGGGATTATTACATGAAAACATATAAAAGGAGAATAGCATCATGTTTACTGGAATAGGAATGCATATGGGGAACCTGTCCCGTCTTTCCACCGCAAAAACCCGTTCTATTAGCCCGGAGAATTTTACAGGTGAGAAATCCAAGGCAGGTATGTCCGTCGACGGTCCGGCTAAAAGCTGCGCGCGGGATTTGGGACAAGGGTGGAAAATATCACCATTCGTATATATAGAAGC
>JAAYQP010000047.1 GCA_012519195.1 Clostridiales bacterium
AATACAAAATTATTTAGTTTTACATTTAATAAGTCAACTTTCCATTTAAATCAAATTTATCTTTTATTTCCGTATATGTCTAGTATCCCTTTTGCCAAACAACTCTATTTATATAATCAGTATAAGAAATTATAATCCGAAGTACTTTTTCTGATACATTTGGTGCCATATAATCCGCAACCTTTTTTATTGTATCCGGTTTTTGTTTTTCTAATATTTGAATCCTTCCAATACTCGATCTTTATTAAATCCAACCATCATTACGGTAGCCTCTTCCATTGCTTCTGGTCGTTCTTGTGCTTCTCTAATGTTGAGGGCTCGCAAACCAAGAATGGAACTTTCTTCACTAATGGTGCCACTATCACTCAACACGGCTTTGGCATTCATTTGAAGATTAACATAATCAGTAAAACTAAAGGGTTTTAATAATTTAATATTCTTTGAGAATTGGATATTTTCTTTTTTTATTCTATTCCATGTTCTTGGATGGGTACTTACTATAACAGGAAGACGGTACGTATCATCCACCATATTTAACATTTCTACAAATTGAAAGAAATTATCCTTTGAATCAATATTTTCTTCCCTGTGGGAGGAAACGAGAAAATACTCTTGTGGCTTAAGATTATATTTCATTAAAACCTGGGATCCTAAGATTTTATCCATATTTTCATGAATTACTTCATAGAGTGGACTTCCTGTTTTAATGATTCGATCTGCTGGGATCCCTTCCTTGAGCAGATATTCTCGAGCGATACTACTATAGGGTAAATTAATGTCTGACAAATGATCCACGATCTTACGATTAATTTCTTCCGGTACTCTTTGATCAAAGCATCGATTACCTGCTTCCATATGAAAAATCGGGATATGTTTCTTCTTTGCTGCTATTGCAGATAAACAACTATTGGTATCCCCTAATATTAAAAATGCATCCGGTTTTATCTCATCTAGAATTGGTTCAATTTTGGATATTATATTACCTATGGTTTCTAAAGAAGATGATGTGGCTGCATTCAGATAATAGTCTGGTTTTCTAAGTTGTAAATCAGAAAAAAATATTTCATTTAATTCATAATCATAATTCTGCCCTGTATGAACCAAATAGTGATCTACAGCTGTAGTATTATCAAGTCGCCTTATTACAGATGATAAGCGAATAATTTCTGGTCGGGTTCCTACTACAGTCATTACCTTTAATGCCTTCATGCCTTCTCCTTCATTTGATAATATCATTTGAAAATATCTTAGTTATAATAAAACATTTCATCACATAATGTTCCATCTTCTTCTAGTCGCTAGAAGCCACCATCTTGATAAGTATCCGGATGAGCTTTATCGAATATTTCATTACACCATATAATAACAATCATATCCGTATTGCCAAGGTTCTCTATATTATGAAAATATCCCACCGGAATTTCAATGACTTCCAATGTCTCAGAACTTACATAGAATTCTTTGCTTTGACCGGATATGATATGTTTTAGTCGAATTACTCCTCTTCCACCTACCACAAGAAATTTCTCTACCTTTGTGTGATGATAATGATTTCCTTTGGTAATCCCAGGTTTTATTACATTTACTGATATTTGCCCACTGCTATCCGCCTTTAGAAATTCTGTAAATGATCCTCTATGATCACAGTGCATAGTTAGCTTATAACTTAAACACTCTTCTGGTCGGTAGCTTAAATAGGTGCTATATAATTTCTTAGTAAATTCATCTGCTAGATCTGGTATATATCCAGTGGAAGGACCTTCCTGAAAGGAATATAAAAGCTCAGCAATCCTTCCTAATGAAACTGAATAAGTAGGTTGAACCTCATAGAAAGTTTGCTTTGCTTCAGGTTGGTCAGGTTGATCTAGTAATCGAATGAGTTCATTTACCACATCATCAATATATACTAAATTTATAAATTTCTCTGGATCATCTATAGTAATTGAAAGATTTCTCGTGATATTATGGCAGAAGGTAGCAACCACACTATTATAATTGGGTTTACACCACTTACCAAATACATTGGGAAGTCGATAGATAAAAACATCTGCACCATCTGTCATAGAGTAATTTAAGACCAGATCTTCTGCTGCCTTTTTGCTTTTTCCATAAGGATTTCTTAACATGGCCTGAATGGAGGAAGATAGCATTAGAGGGCATCCCTTATTATATTTACTCAAAAGTTCTAATAACTCTAGAGTAAAACCATGATTTCCTTTCATAAATTCTTCTTCACCATCCGGCCGATTGATACCAGCTAAATGGTATACAAAATCTGCTTCCTTACAATATTTTTCAAGGGTTTGCTTATCTTTATCTTTGTCATATTCATATATTGTAAGATTCTTTTCCTCTTTTAATTTTGTGATCAGATTTTTTCCAATAAAACCACTAGAACCTGTAACTAATACCTTCATACTACCACCCAACCAATTTTTTCTGGATATAATCAATGGCTAACATTTTTTCTTTAATTTCTTCTACCGTTAATCGCTTTGTATTGTTAGAATTATATTCTTTCTCTTCTGAGAGCTTCTGATCTCCAAGAATAAAATATTTATCATAATACAAATCTCTTTGATCGGCTGGTATACGGTAAAAATCTCCTTTATCTTCGGCTACATAATACTCCTCTTTCGTCATCAGGGTTTCATGTAATTTTTCACCATGTCTAGTACCTATGATTCTAATTTCGTTATCTGCATGGAATAATTCTAATAAAGCTCTTGCTAAATCACCGATTGTACAGGCAGGTGATTTCTTAACCATAATGTCGCCACTTTGACCATGCCGAAAAGCATATTCCACTAGATCAACCGCTTCTTCAAGACTCATGAGAAATCTGGTCATATTTGGATTGGTTATGGTGAGTGGTTTCCCTAGCATTATTTGCTCAACAAAAAGTGGTATTACGGAACCTCTGGAAGCACACACATTCCCGTAACGGGTGCCGCATATGGTGGTTTTCTCTGGATCTACTGTCTTTGACTTAGCGATAAAGACCTTTTCCATCATTGCCTTAGAAATCCCCATGGCATTGATTGGGTAGGCTGCTTTATCGGTAGATAAGCATATGATTTTCTTTACTTGATATTCGATCGCTACAGAAAGTACATTATCCGTTCCAATGATATTGGTTTTTACAGCCTCAAGGGGAAAGAACTCGCAAGATGGTACTTGTTTTAGGGCCGCTGCATGAAAGATATAATCTACACCGTGCATTGCATTTTTTATCGATGCGATATCTCTTACATCCCCAATATAGAACTTGATCTTATCATCTCTATAAATCTTTCGCATATCATCTTGCTTTTTTTCATCCCTAGAAAAAATACGGATTTCGCCGATATCTGTATTCAAAAACTTTCTTAATATAGCATTACCAAATGAGCCTGTGCCTCCAGTAATGAGTAATATTTTATTTTTAAACATACGATAACCCTCTCAGACACGTTTAAAAAAAGATTTTTCATAATGATTTAATGACATATTCCATAATAATATGATATATAAAATCACGATAAAGGTTCCTTTTATTAGAAAGGTCGGAAGAGAATATATCGTAAATTGATTGATTATGAAACCAACAACTAAAGTAATCAACATTGGAGGAGCCATATTTATATAGCAATCTTTGATAAAGGAAAAAATATTAATTTGTAGCACTTTATAATAGATGACATTCATGATTATCAGTCGAATAATATATACGATGCAGATCGAAATCGCTGCACCCAAGGCCCCAAAAAAATTAGATAGTACACTTGAAAATAATATATTTAAAGCGGCTATGATTACATATACATAGGCTTGTATTTTCACCTTATTCATTGCAATAATAGTAGTAGTTGCGATTTGCTGTGGAACGCGAAATACTCCTGGTAACATCATGATTAAGGCACAATAATAGGCCAACTCAAACTCCTCTCCCATCCAGAGATAGATAAATTCTTTCCCTACTATAGCAAAGCCAACAAAGATTAGTCCTATGATGCTATATTGGATTCGTCCTACTTTGGTCATGAGAGGCAATACATGCTTACCGTCTTTTTTACCTGCAAGTATTTTCGATACTCTGGGCAAGAACATTCCATTCACTGCTCCAGATATGATGTAAGCATAGCCTTCCAGGGTACTGGCAATTCCAAAAAGGCCAATCTGGGATGAACCAGACACTGCCCCAAGGATCGAAGGAGTAATGT
Organism: Clostridiales bacterium; assembly: GCA_012519195.1. GTDB lineage: Bacteria > Bacillota > Clostridia > Lachnospirales > Lachnospiraceae > Mobilitalea. The sequence goes on from JAAYQP010000047.1 coordinate 4,203, forward strand.
TAAAAATAAATCGATTGGCAATAGTGGATACCGTTGCCCATATGGAAAAGCCAAAAACCTCTTTTAAGAGGCCTTTGTCCCAGAATTTAAAATTCACCCTGATCGGAAGTGTATTGTTAATATAAAACAGTTTAATCACAATAATAAATAAGCCAGCAAAAACATTAACCAATACCAAAGCGTATAATTTATAGCCTAAGGTTAAGGCAATCACCATTAAGGTAAGAACCATTAACTTATTAACTAAATCACATAATTTTAATGTCTTGAATTTCTCATAGGAAGTTAATATGCCATTGAGAGTAATAAAAGGCAAAGAAATGATACTAAAGGTAGATGTAATCAAATAGATGATCTTAAATTTATCTATTTCCCCTGGTGTTAATTCCATATAAATGACAGGAATAAAAAAATACACAAGGATGAGAACTACCAATATCAGTAGATCTATTAAAATATACAATTTGTAAATTAAGCCAAGAAAATCATTTACCTTCTTTTGATCTCCTTCAGCATTATATTTACTTATAAATCTTGAAACCGCTTCACTGATACCGAAGTCGATAAGAAATATACTAATCAGCGATGTGGCTAATGTATATAGGCCATAGTCATTTACTCCAATCTGCTTGACCATCCATGGAGTATATAATAATCCTGATAACAGACTTACGCCGATCGCAAGGTATGATATAATAGCTCCTTTTTTAATTTGATTGATCGAATTATCATATCTTGGTTTCAATTCCATTCCCCCTATTAATCTTGGGATCTATTTAACAAGTTAGCCACCGCTTATTTCACGATAAAGTTGGATATAGTCATTGAGACAATTTGTTTTGTTAAAGGTTTGGTTCGCATATCGAATACAGTACTCACTGTAAAATATTTTTGTATTTCTATGTACTTGATTAATTTTCCTAATTAGATCAACTTGATCATCTTTTTCAACCACATAGCCGCAATTAACTCCGATTTGTTCTGGATTAGAAGTCGAATTCATTGCGATTACTGGCGTACCACATGCTAATGCTTCGATCGTTGCTCTTCCGCAAGCCTCTTCCATGGATAGGTTTAAGAAGACATCTGCCATGGAATAGAATTTCACCATACTATTGATATCATGGGTTTCTCTTATATGAATAATATTCTTATAAGCGTCGATACTCTCATTAAGATTACCTATTAAAACAATGACCATATCCTTTTGCAACTCTTTCGATAATTGCAAAAATTCAGAAAGACCCTTTTCCTCTGTCCAGAAACTGGCAACTCCCAAGATAACAAACTTATCCTCTAAGTTCATACTGCGACGTAAATCCTCTGCAGAAACCGGTTTAAATATATTAAAATCTACCCAGTTATAGATTCTTCTTATGATTTGTGCATTCTTTAGTAAGGATTGTCTTGCTTCTCCTGTAATCCAATCGGACACACCCACGACTGCTAGGTCTTTGATCTGTCCAAACAAATTTTTCTTATCCTGATACATTTTCCTGCTTTTGTCAAAAAACCAACTAGGATTATCTTTATGTACTCTCGGACAATGATTGCATTCCACTTTCCATTTGTAACATCCTTCTACTGTAAAATGAAAACATTTCCCAGTGAAAAACCAGCAATCATGCAGGGTTAATACTGTAGAGATATCCTTTTTAGCGATGAATTTTAATAACATTTTTAAATTAATATAGTTCCCATGAAGATTATGTAGGTGTATGATGTCGGGCTCTAAAAAATCAATATATTTTAGTAGTCGATAGGTTTCAAGAACAGAAAAATATCCCTGTTTTCCACTTATTCTTGAGAAAAGGGCATGGCATTTATGATCAAATTTTGTACCAATTTTATAGCCTCTGGCTTTGAGCCCATCCGAATAAGCGATGTATCCTTTATGACCATTCTCATGAAGGAATGCAATAATTTCTGAACAGATCCTACCGGTACTACGAATACCACTGACTGCATTAATGTGAAGAACTTTCATATCTCCCCCATTCTTGTGCATGACTTATCACATAAAATTTGCGCTAATGATAAGGCAGGCACAAACTTTGTGAATGAAAGATTGACAATCTTTCATTCTTTACTTCTCAGCCATATATTATTCATCTATAATTTACATCGAATAATTTTGTGGCTTGGCACCCTCTCTTCAACAGGTGGTAGTTTACGAATATCACCAAATCGAGACTTCAGGAATTTTCTATAGTGCTTTGAAGCGAAAAATGGCAAACCCATAAATTCAACTTCAATGAATTCTTGATAAATTTTGCGATGGAGCGGTTTGAAATTGCGGTTTGGATTACATACTTCATAATAATACTTGCTAGGAAAGT
>JAAYQP010000048.1 GCA_012519195.1 Clostridiales bacterium
TACTGACACCAACTTGTGGTTCACTACACTTGGTGGTAAATACCCGTGACTGGACTTTCACCAGTAATACTAGTGCCATGCCTGGCACACATGAAAAAGCATCAGTTTTTAACTGATGCTAGTTTAATATCCTTTTCATGTTATTATTATATGGTTTATCCAATTTGCTATACTGGAAATTAAATCATCTTAAGCTCCCATTTTTTCACGCATAATTTTTAATATTCTTTTTTCCAGTCTTGAAACCTGAACCTGTGAGATTCCTAGTTCCTTAGCAATATCTGTCTGTGTTCTATCATTAAAGTATCTAAGCCGTATGATTTCCTGCTCCTTTTCATCTAAGGAGGCAATTACTTCTCTCAATGCCAGCTTATCAACTAAATTTTCACTTTCATCATTTGTTTCAACTAGTTTATCAATTAAATAAATCGGATTTCCATCTCCTTGATAGATCGTTTTATAGAGGGATTCCACCTCAGCACCAGTATCCAGTGCCATGACAATTTCATCTTTTGCTATATTGAGCTCCGCTTCTATTTCTTCGATCGTTGGCTCTCTTCCATATTGATTCCCAAAGCTCTCCCTTACGGCTCGGATTTTTGTTGCTGTCTCTTTTAAGGACCGGCTAACCTTGATCATCCCATCATCCCTAAGGAAACGTTTGATTTCACCAGTTATCATTGGAACTGCATAAGTAGAGAATTTGACTTCATATGAGGCATCAAATTTGTCGATTGCCTTAATCAAGCCGATACTTCCTATCTGGAACAGATCCTCCATCTCATGACCACGATTAGCAAATCTTCGGACGATGCTCCAAACAAGTCCAACATTTTCTGTTACAACTCGGTCCCTTGCTTCCTTATCGCCTTCCTGTGATCGTTTGATCAGCTCAAGCGTATCCACATTAAACCCCACTCCCTTCCATCCTTATTGACTAGCTGTAACACTCTCTTTTAATCGATCCACTTTCCCCACTCTTTTTTTCATTCTCACCAAAGTTCCTTCCCCTAACTTTGATTCCACTTCCAATTGATCCATAAAGGCTTCCATAAAGGAGAAGCCCATCCCAGATCGCTCCAGTTCTGGCCTAGTCGTATATAGGGGTTCCATAGCTTTTGCTATGTTCTCTATGCCAACTCCCTGATCCTGTATCTCAACAGTAAGCTCATCCTTACAAATAACACAGCGCATACGGATTATCCCGATCCGATCCACATAGCCATGAATTATGGAATTAGTTACTGCTTCTGATACTGCAGTTTTTATATCCGCCAGCTCCTCTATCGTAGGATCCAATTGAGTAGCGAATGCCGCAACTACGGTTCTGGCAAAGCTTTCATTTTGTGATTTGCTCTCAAACTCCAATAACATTTCGTTGGTATCATTCATTTTGATATCTTATCCCCTTTCCTTTTACTCCTAACTTTAGAATTATAGAAGACTATTTATCGCTGTATCCACCGTATCATGTTTCTCTATAATCTTATATAATCCTGATAACCGAAATATTCGATCAACGGGTGAACTAACATTCGTTACTGCTATCTTGCCCCCAATAAAAATTACCTTCTTATATCTACCCATAATTACTCCGATTCCAGCACTATCCATAAAATCCGACTTGGAAAAATCAAATATAATATGTTTTATATTATTACGGTCAATCAGCTTGTCCGCTTTTTCCCGAATACGTACTGCATTATGATGATCCAGTTCCGAGTTTAAATGAATAATTAAACATCTTTTGTTTATTTCGTAAGTAGCTTCCTCCTCTCCAGCATTTTGATACCCACTTCCATGCTTTCTAAAATCCTGCATTCTATCACATTCCCTCCTTACTTATTTATTGTATGAAAAAAAGACATTTATGGGAAAGCTCATTAAGTTCGCTCAAATAAACTCCATTTAAGCTTATGTAAGCTTTCCTACATAAAACGTCTTTTAAGTTAATTTATCTTCTGTTGTTTATAATTTCTTCCTTGGATTACAAAGTATCTATAAGAATTGCCTTACTCTTCCTGAACTTGATTTAGGAAATCTCTTGCATTCTTTTCTCTCTTGGAATCTGGATAATCAGAAAGTACGATATTGTAATATAGCCTAGCTTTCTCATAATCTTCTAGCCGATGATAAGCTCTGGCTGTAAAATATACTGGATCCACATCCGTAGGATCATAGGCCATGGATTTCTCAAACTCGATGAGGGAATCTTCATATTTCCCATCACTATATAAGTCATGTCCGGCATCATAATGAAGCTGGGCAGCTTCCGGATAGATTTCTTCGCGAAGACTGTTCAATAAGGAGACAGATGCCTTTGATTCATAGTTACTCTCATTTACTGCTGCCAGCAATTCTGCAACTTGGATGTAATCAAATTCTTCACCGTCTTCCTTGGTCTTTTCTACAATATAAAGACTGACAGCATCAAACAAAGGACTATATAATTCATGTACATCCTCCGTTGTAGCCAAAGCATCCAATTCGGATTGTAGTTGTTTTACACTCTCCTGCAGTTCTTCGTTCTTTTTCTGAAGATCTTGTATTGTTTTTTCCTTCTCTTCCTGTAAGGCAAGTCCAGAACTATAATCTACATAATCGGAATTTCTATCCACAATCTGATTCTTCTTAATCGATGGTATGATTAAGAAGGATGTTACCGCAATACCGATAATAACACCAATAACCAGATTTACGAAAGCCATAATATTGGGCTTGTCCTCTTTATAGGATGAAATCGGCATAATAGGGGATGAAACCTTCTGATCACCTATCGCATCAATATCTGAATCCCTAGCCGATGCCTGTGGCTCCAACTCCTTCATATACCTAAGGGTTGTAATATTGGAAACATCAATCCTACTAGCCTTTAACAAACATTTTTTTGCTTTATCATTTTCCCCATTCTTCATATGCAATAATGCTAGTAAATGATGTGCACGAATAAAATGAGGATTTAGAGAGATTACTTTCTTTAATTGGATGATTGCCAAATCATCGCTTCCCTGTTTGGCAAAATTTAAGGCCGTATTATATCGTTTAATCGCTTGATTCTGATTCTCTAATTTTGTAGGATTTGATTGTACTTGGTTGATATATTGCTCAGCATCATTATCATCCGGTTGAAAATGCTTGCTGATTACCCATTCACTTAGAGCTGCAACGGTTTCCCCCATTTCAAAGTAAATCAAGCCTAATAAATTTCTTGCATTTGTATTTCTTTTATTTAACTCAAGACTGTTACGTAAAGCAAGAATGGCACCGGATAGATCCCGTACCTTTGCCTTCGCTAAGCCATTATTATAATATTGATTCGAAGCATGCAATATTTTTTTATATAAGTTCAAGTCTGTTCCACAGCGTTCACAGCGCTTTCTTTTTTCCGATATGTTACATCCGCACTTCGGGCAAATCATATTATCCCCACCTAACCGTTTAGTATATAAGCTATTAGTCCAACTTATCCTTCAGCAATTCCTTCAGTATATCTGAAATGTCTGTTAAATCATTATTATTAATTACGTCTTCCGCCTGTTCAATCTCAGGGCTTGGCTCAAATTTTTGAATTTCTTCATCAAAATTGATCATATTGTTATCCTCCTTATTGTTCCCCCTCTATAGGTAAAAGAGGTTAAATCATATTTCATATTTATATTTATATAAACCTATTTATTCTGTACTTTTGCTATTTTTATCCTAATTACCATGATACCTGTAATACTAGTAAAAATCAAGAGTTTATCCAGATTAAAGCAAAGAAAGTCACCAAATATATTATACTTTATCCTCGTTTTTATATCAATTATGTTTTGCCCCTCCTATTCGACATAAGCCCCCAAGAATCATAAAGAAACTACCATAAAATCAATAGGACCTACTGTAGTAGGCTAAAATTATAGTATGGATAGTCTTACAAGTGAGAACATATAATATAATGAAAGAGTGTTCTTTCAATTTGGCAACCATATTCGAATTGTAGTGATTGTAAAAGGCTAGAGCAAACTGTATGAAAACATCTTGAATTGTATGAGGATAACGATAGTTGTATAAGGATAACGTGAATTGACAATTTATTTGACATATGGAATAATAAAGGAAAATTAATCTAGATGGGGTAAGATTATGATGAGAGCAACTTTTAATTTAATCCGCTTATTCGGTAAAAAAATTGATGATGATCATATCCAGGCCTATTCTGCCCAAGCAGCATTTTTTATTATTATCTCTTTTTTTCCATTTATTATGTTGCTTCTAAGTATCATAAAGTATTTCCCTATTAGGGAAAGCGCTATGTTAAAGCTGTTTACACAGGTCTTTCCGAGTGGGGTTAATTCCATGGTTGTATCTGTTATTCGACAGATCTATAAGACCACCACCTCAGGAACCTTAATCTCCTTAACGGCAATTACAACCCTTTGGTCCGCAGGAAAAGGATTTCTTGCGATTATGAAAGGGTTAAATGCTGTTTACGAAATCAAAGAAACAAGAAACTATTTTTATTTGCGAGCAACCTCCGCCTTATATACCTTGATCTTTGCAATTATCGTTATTATAACCATGATCTTATTTGTATTTGGCAACCGCCTATATATCTGGATTGAGCAAAGGATCCCTGTCTTAAGCGAAACAGCACTGGTTATTATTAGTCTACGAACAATCGTAGGCTTAATCACTCTAATTGCTTTTTTCTTGATGATCTATATCGTCATACCTAATCGTAAATCAAAAATCGCACAGGAGCTTCCCGGTGCTATACTATGTGCAGCTGGGTGGATGGGCTTCTCCTATGCGTTTTCCTTTTATATCGATAATATTTCTAACTTCTCTGCTACCTATGGTAGCCTTACGGCGATTGTATTATTTATGTTATGGATGTATTTCTTAATGTATCTATTATTCCTTGGTGCAGAATGCAATCGTCTATTGGAGAATAAAGTTTTTGTTAAAAAAGTAAAAAAACTTTATCAGGTCTCAGCGGAAGAAACCTCTATTCATAAATGAAACCTAATTTTGTTCCTTCGTAAAAGAAGGATGCAATCTCCTCATACTCTTTCCCCTTATCTGACATGGCCTTAACACCATTTTGGCTCATTCCTACTCCATGGCCATAGCCACCACCGGTCAAGGTAATATTTTTTAACTTGCCATCTTCCACTGTTTTATCAATGATAAAGAATGCGCTTGGAAGAAGACCTAAATTATCGACTTTGCTTTGATCATTTCTTATAACCGTACCAGTAGGGGTCAGAATATTACGAATATTATATTCTGTTAATACTTTCACCGTTCTCTTACTACCAGTAATCAAAAGTTCCGTAATAATTCCACCGGTTTCCCTTTTTAAGACTGAGATATCCACAATTTCACCGATACTTTCCACCGGGACACTCTCAAATATAGCTTCTTCTCCATCCGATGCCCCTTTGGTTTGTGTTAAAATTAATTTCGGATTTGCATTGTAACGATAGCTAAGTTTCTTATCGATATTTGCTTCAATCTCTTTAATATCTAGGGTTGTTTTCCAACGGTACCAGTTAAACTCGCTATCATAGGTTGGATAATCAGCCTCACTAATAAATTTTCTAAAATTCTTTTCCTTTGATAAATCCTGAAAGATTCGCTTATTTTCTTGGGCTACCACGGTTTCGCTATCCTCTACCGTCATTAGTTTCCCTTTTAGATATGGAATCGGTTCTCCATATGCCCATACATGCTCCGCTGAAGTAGTATGGCCGCAGGAGGTAGAAAAATAGTAGGCGGTAATGACTTCTCCTTTGTATTCAATTACCTGGCCATAAGTATCCTTAACAGCCAATATAGATTCTTCATTTTCTGAAATATTATTATATACTTGATAGGAAACACTATCATCCACATGAGCACCATATTGATTTAGGCTATTGGCTAAAAGATGTCGATAAGCATAGCTCCGGGCGCAAACAGCCTGCACCTTTAAAGGCTCCAATCCATAATAGGTAGGCATTTCACTTGGTATCACAGCATATAGATATTCCTCCAAAGGAAGTTCATTAACAATAAGAAGTCCCTTTGCATCCTCAGAGATCTCAATGGTTCCTCGATACTTCGGATTGCCATCTAGTCTTTTAATACTTAAGATCTGAATCTTTCCATCATCCGAAGTGGTTTCAATTTTAATCCTGCCTTTAGCTAACAAATCATCCCCAGGTGTAATATTCACGATTTCTCCCGCATTATAGGCCGTCTGATTTTCTTTATTACTGATGGTAAAATCAGAATCAGATGTGATCGTTACTCCCTGGTGGTAGAACTCCGCATAATCTGTGGTTTTTAATAAAACTCGAATATTTTCCGCTTTGATACTTTCTTTAATTAATGCCGCACTAATCTTACCACCAGAAACCACGAAATCCGTAGTCTCATATCCGACTAGTATGCTATTCGTAGATTCCATGGAAATTTGACCATATATTTTATAAATCTTATAATCCTGATCTAAGGGTATCTTACCATAGCCCTCCACTTCTATAAAATCTTTTCCTGACTGCAGAACCTTACCTTTGATCATATCTGGTTTTACACTGATTTGGATTACCTTTTGATCTTCGATCGTGATATCTCCAATTACCTTCTCAATTTCGTCCGATAGGCGATATTTGGCTTGGAAAGTCTTCTCAATTCCACATACAAAGGTCTCTACCTTTTTATCTTTCCCCTGTGTAATCCATACATTGCGAATCACCATTTTCTCTGTTGTTGAAGAGGTAATATAGATAATTTCTGATCCACGAACCATGGCATGTATGCCCTTGTCCAAATAACGCTTTACTAAATCACTATTAAACTTCTCATACGGTATTTCATAACTAACGGTATGTTCGTAGAAGTATTTTCCACGATCCGTAACCATCCTGCCTTTCCCTTCCTCTTGCTCCTCTCTACCTAAGACAAAGAGGACTTCCTCTTTTACCGGACGATCTTCTTCTGGATAGAGTTGCAGGATTGCTTCATAGAGCTCTAAAAATTCATAATTTAGCATATTCTTATCAGCATTCACAAAATCAAAGGATAAACCTTGGTATACATTTTGAAATATGGGATATTTCATAATAAATTGATCAATTAATCGTTTGCATTCGCCATAGGTTAGAGCCTCCTTCGGTGAAATTGTTACATTACCTTCTATGAGGCCCATATTCCATACAGCGTTTACATAGGTATCATACCATCCTGACATCTTATGATCCGAATAAGTGATTCCGAAAGACAGAGCTTCCCTATTTGCTTTATCATAATCCAGATAGCTTAGCAAACGATATGCTTCTGCCCGGCTTATAATATTTTCCTGAACAACAGCTCCATCCTTATCTCCCTGATTCCCATTGTTAATCCTGCGTATCACATTAACCGTAAAGACAACCAGGACGATCCCAATACATATTCCGATTAATATTAGTTTTCTTTTTATGCTCATGTTCTCTCCTTCTCCGGGTCCGGATACCCCCATTGACTAGCTTGATTATCCCATATACTAATATATTATGTCAATGAACGGATTATTCGTACAAGTTTGCCTGGTTCATTAATATTGTAAGTTTGAGAGAATATGTTTCAAAACGTAATTCATTTATTCATTATTGCAATGATAGAATATCCTAATTGCACTTTCTATATCCTTTTCCATAGCCCTTACTGCAGCCAGTGCGATGTCGTGATAAAGCGGATTCCTTGTACTATCCAGTACCTTTTTCGCCGCATAGGTACCTTCCCTGGCCATATAGGTATAATAATTGATCTTGCGTATTCCTTTCGATATTGCAGTAATATAATCCCCTTGGCTAACTCCTGATCCTCCATGCATTACCAAAGGGATTTTAACCAGCTGTTTTATTTTTTCAATCCTTGGAAAATCCAACTTCGGTTCTGAGGTATAGATCCCATGTACGGTTCCAAAAGAGGCTGCCAAAGCATCGATTCCGGTTGCTTCTACGAATTTTTTAGCAATTTCAGGATCGGTATAGATATCTTCCATCTCCTGCATTCCATTCGTTTCTTCTCCGCTTTCGCTATTTCCCATTACTCCAATTTCAGCTTCAATTCCAGCATTATATTTTCTTGCTAATTGAACTGCCTTTAGGGTATTCTCTACGTTTTCTTCATAGGATAACTTTGAACCATCATACATAGCAGAGGTAAAACCAATCTCCATGGCTCTTTCTATGTAATCCAGATCCTCACCGTGATCCAGATGAACGCATACAGGAACCTTTGCCTTTTGCGCACAGAAGACCATAACCGGCCCAATCGTTTCTAGAGGCATAACACTTTCATGAACCTGTGCATGAGCTAGGATAACCGGGATCTGATAGTGCTCTGCATTCTTAAGAACTGCCATGATGTTTTCAAAATTTGGAGTATTAAATGAGCCAATCGCATACTGACTTTTTTCCGCCAGAGATAATATTTCCTGTAAGTTAACTAACATATCCTCATCCCCACTTCCCTTTTATATTAAGAACTAAGTTCATTTATTACTTTATATTTTTCATGTAACTTTCTAATCTCCGTTATATTTTTCATTCCTGAAGTGGAATCAATCTCGGATAGACTACAGGCTGCAGCTGCGACTGCGTTTTCCAAGGCCTCTTCCAGCGGTAGTTCTTTATAAATAGAATATAAGATACCAGCACTTTATTATGTATTCCCCATTCTCATCCGCTCCTACGCCACCGTAGGCATAGAGAGGAATGGTTGAATCGATTTTTGCAAGATTAATTATCGTATTAGTAACACATCCACCTACTCCCTTAGCTACTTCTAGAATATTACAAAGCATCCCTTTTTCCGCATAATGATCAATTATTTTATGATAATCCACAGCAATGGTGCCGGCAATTGCGATTCCTTTTTCCATAACTAACACCCCTTTGCTAAAGGATACTCGTTACACAGATAATACAGTGGTTCTTCATCCTCTTCTATCTCAGGAAACCGACCAATCTCTTCATAAAATCGATTATCCTTGCTATCATCATTGCATTCTGAAACTTCACCAACCAGAACAGATCCAGTACCCTCTTCACCCCAGAAGGAATGATACTCTCCTACATGGAGAGTAATACTTTCTCCTGGCTGTAATCGAATTGTAGTACCAGCTGCTACTTCGTAGATTCTGCCATCACTATGTACTGTAACAGGGGTATCCGCCAATCCTCCCTCCGAATCGGAATTATATAAACAGATCATTAGATTTCCACCACCACGATTAATAATATCCTCCATCTTCCTCCAATGAAAATGGAGTGGCGTGATCTGATTTTCACCAACAATCATAATTTTCTCAGCATAGGTTTTCTTGTATTGTTCCATATATTGATTCCCATTTCGTAATGTAAAAAGGAATAATCCCTTTTTATAGAAGTCTCCACTACCAAAATCCGTTATATCCCAGCCCAAACCATTATCCCGGATTTCATCATATTCTTTCCCCTTAAAACTCCAATCCTGACAGGACCAATAAGCAAAGGGTGGAAGCAGAAAATTGTGTTCCTTCAGCACTTTGATTCCTTCCACGATAATTTGGTTGATTTCTGAACGTTTCATACGGCACACTCCCTTCTATTGTTTTAGATACTGGTTAATCTTTCTCTGCAATATTTTTAGAGAACTATCTATATTTTTGTCATTCTCTATGATCCCCTGTATCTCACTGGTTGCAATTGCTACAGCTTCTTTATATTTAAGGATCTTGGGTGCAATGGTGCCTTGCTCAATAACTCTACTAAGCAATTCATTATCAATAACTTTTTCACTTTCCTCCATATATTCTTGAAGAATTACCTCTGCCTCCTTCGATCTGGTTACTTCCTTTAATACAGAAGCTCCTTGGGAATATCGAAAAATATCCATTTGTATTTCTTTATCATAGGTTAGCAGCTTCAAAAACTCCCAAGCAAGCTTCTCATTCTTAGTCTTATCACTGATTCCCATCAAAAGGGTGTTTACTTCAGAGATATTTCCTCCATTCTCTCCAGCTGGCAGTGTTATGCAATCCCATTGAAAGTTCAGGTATTTCTTGATTTTATAAGGATAGGTCTTATAGGTACGATAGTCTGAGAATGGAAGTGGCATAAATGCAACTTTCCCACTATCAAAGTCTTCCTGCGTAACCTTTTGACCTTGATTTAATTCATAAAGTTGCTTTGTATACTTTACTGCATTAATTACCTTATCATTGGCTAGATTTATCTTCATGTCATACTCATCAAATAAAATCGTACCATTGGTAAAGACAGCATCCTGCCAGTCATAATTATAGGTACCAAACTGATCCAGCCTGCCATCTCCATCCAGATCCTTAGTAATTATTTTACAGATATGGTATAGATCCTCCCAAGTCCAATCACTATCCGGAACTGCGATACCTTCCTTCTCTAGTAATGTTTTATTAACAAACATTAGGGTTGGTACAGTCTCGTAAGGAAGTGCATATTGGATACCACGATATTCCCCCGATAGTAAAGTAGTTGAAAAGTACTCCTCCTTACTAAAAGCTTGGTCCCTATGGATTAATTCATCCAGATTCTTCATGACACCCAAGGATGCTAACTGGTTAAAATCATTGGATAGAATCATAAAGACATCGGGGGTTTTACCCTGAAGCAGCTGTTTCGCAAACCATCACGCATTACGGTAACCCGATTACAAACCTCCTCCAACTCACTCATTTTATGGGAGATATATATGATCCCAACGCCTTTTTCAGCTAAGGCACGCATGGTTTTAAAGAGGAAGCGAACCTCTTTTTCTGATAAGGAGGAGGTTGGTTCATCCATAACAAGAATTTTGGAACGATAGGATATTGCTTTCACAATCTCAACCATCTGCTGTTGTGCAATGGTAAGTTTTCCCACCAGAGTCCTTGCATGGATCTTCATACCATGGGCATCAAGCAGTTCCTGTGCATCATCATGCATTTTTGATTGATCAACAAATTTACCTCTACCCGGTTCCCTCCCTAGGAAGATATTTTCGGCAACTGTCATATGTGGTACTAAAACCAATTCCTGATGAATGATAGAAATTCCATTGTCCTGGGCTGATTTTACTCCCTTGATCTCTACCTTTTTTCCATTGATAAATATTTCCCCCTGATCCGCAGGGTAGATACCTCCAAGAACCTTAATCAGAGTTGATTTACCCGCACCATTCTCACCAATTAGAGCATGAACCTCTCCGGCTCTTAATTTGAAGTCTACTGCATTCAAAGCATATACACCGGGAAATGATTTATGAATGTTCTTCATCTCTAGCAAGATATCTTTATCCAAAAAATCACCCACTTTACGATTATTTTTTTAATTTGAAGCTACCTTGGGTAGATAACATATCGCTATGTTTTTGACTTGTGAAAAAGTGCTTACTCCCTGACGGGAGCAAAGCACTTTTATCATAAAGCCTAAATGAAGGCTTTTGCATCATCAAAGTCCAATCCTTGCTTATTGCCAGCCATCGGTTCCATATTCAGCTACATTGTCTGCGGTGATAAGGAAAGTTTCAACCGGATATCTGTCATCCAACTTTTCCCCTGCTAAATACTTGTACATAACTTCAACGGAAATCTTTGCAATATTAATTGGGGATTGAGCACCACTTCCTTCGATTAAAGAGTCACCAGAAGCGATCTCTGCTTTAATATCCGGTGATCCATCGACACCATAGATTAAGCAATCAGTTAATCCAGCAGCATTTGCAGCAGCCAAAGCACCGAGGGCAGTAGGATCATTGCCGCCAAAGATAGCAACTACATCACTATGTGCCTGTAGTAAATCTTCTGCGATACCCATGGATACTTCAAGATTACCTTTTGCATCCTGCTGCGCTACAATTTCAAAGCCTTTTCCTTCGATTGCATCTAAGAAACCATTCACTCTATCAACAACGGAATTCATAGTAGGAGAGTCTAGAACGATTATTGGTCCGCCATTTGGAAGCTTTTTAGCTAAATCTTCACCACAGACATAGCCTGCATTATAGTTATCCGAGCCTACATAGGACTTTACATAGGAGAGATCCGCCACCTCAGTATCGAAGTTAATAATCGGGATGTTGGCTTCTTTAAGCATATCCAATGCCGGCAGTATCCCTTCTGCTTCTGCTGGGTTTAAGAAGATTGCATCGATTCCCTGAGTAATCATGTCTTCGATCTGGGTAATCTGTAAGGTAACATCATTGGCCGGGTCGGTTGAGATTAGCTTATCTCCCTTAGCCTCAACCCCTTCTCGAATTGTTTTTTCTAAGATTACAAAAAACGGATTGGTTCCATCCATACAGGTATAACCAAAGGTATAGCCACCCTCCGGTCGCTCTCCCGCCGCTTTTTCAGCTTCCTCGACTGCTTTATCTGCTGTTTCCTTTACTTCCTTTTGCTCTGTTGTATCTTTCTTAGTTGTATCTTTTTCGGTTGTGGTCTCTTTCGATGTTTCCCCACTGGTTGCCGGTTCAGTTTTCGCGCAAGCACTAAGTAAGCCCGCTAACATAACCATACAAACCAATATACTAAGTAGTCTTTTCTTCATATCCCTATCCTCCTTATATTTATTCTTGCATCTAAAGCATAGTAAAAATTTTCTATTGTGACATCTGTCTTTTGTAACAAAATCAATATTACATTTGTAATATTCTTGTTCACCACTTCACTTTGCCTTGGCGTAAATAAAATAGAGATTCGAGCATTTTTTATTAAATAGGACGCACTTTCCTATTTAATAAAAAAGAAATGGTCAGGAAATCAATTATCCTATTTCCTGACCATTCCAATTGTAACTTTCAATTGTAACTTCTAATTGTATCTTTTATTTGAAATTCCAATTGTATCTTTTAATTGTAAATTCTAATTTAAATTCTATTTACTTGATTGTGCGCTTAGCATTCTTACCTCAAAGATCTTATTCCGCTTTGAACTCCATTACGGCTTCTGCAATGTCTTCAATCTGACGTTTATCAGCGAAGAAACGAATCTTTTTTCCGGTATCTACAAGATAGAAACTATCATCATAGGGAAGGAAGGATGCGATTAATGGTTTATCTGCATTACTATTTAAATAGTACTTAATTGTCATATAAGGGGTAATATTGTCTGCCTTAACTTCCTCTTTAATTTTTGCATCATATTTGGCAGAGATCATTTCCTGATATACCTTTTTAAATAACTTCTCCTCTACCTCATTTCCCATATAATAATAAGTTGCTTCTGTCTTTTCTTTTCCTTCCTCATCCGTTACTTCATTACGCTCAATTTCCATGGTATAGATTTTACCCATAATTTCTATATCAATGCGATTCACGTTTTCAATATTAGGAATGCAGACGAAGGTTTCCAAGATCTCAAATGCATCTATCGTAAGCATGGGTTCAATCTTGGAGGCAGTCATGGTATAAACAAAATCGGAATCTTCCCTCTTCACATAGTAATTACCCTCTTCATCCTGATTACCTACAATAATCGCCCATTGCTTATCCTCTCGGATTTCCTTTTCTGTGATTTCTTCTCCTGTCTCGGGATCCTTCTGGTCTTTTACGGGCACTGTTTCCCTTTCATAGTAGCCTACCTTGATCGTAGCTAAGGGATCATCAAAGCCATAAGACTCTAGCTCTTCTCCGCTATAATCTACGCAAGCCAAAAAGTCAAAGTTACTAAAGTCACTTTGTAATTCAGATACCTTAGAGGCATCAGCTGTGTATCCCTCTTCATAGGGCTTTACCATTTTCCATGGGCTCAATCCGTAGCCGGTTTTATTTTGCTCATTGGCAGAATCGTAGATAAGTTCAAAGTCCTCTCCCTCACGGTGAATCACCTGAATATATTCAATATTGCTTGCGGTGATGCTAGGACCATCCTCAATTGCAGTCAATTCAACATCCGTATAGTCCAAGCCGGAACCATAGGAGGAAGCCAGTAAATATACTTTACCATCCTCATTTACCAAAGCATAGACACCAGAGACACCAACCGTATCATCGCCGATCTTAAGCGACAATGTAGTATCATCCTCCAAAACTACCTCAAGGAAAGTCTTTGGTTCTTTTAATCCATATTCCTCAAGATCTTCTGGGGCTTCATTAATGACTTGTTTCGCTTTTATCTCATCAATCAGATTGAGGATACCTTCTACCTTATCCTGATTGATCGGGCGATCCGGATCTTCCTTAGATATCCACAGCTCATCCTCGTAAACCAAGGTTATATCCACATCATTCGCAATGTAGTGGAGGGATTTCACCTTTTCTTTATCAAATTCGGATAAGGTTATCTCTTCCTGAGTTTCCTTATCTTCTGCTTCTTGCTCTTTTTCCCGATTAACATACCAGATATATATTCCTACCAGAACCACCAATGACAAAAGAAGGGAAACTAGTGTAAAAGCGTTTCTTTTCTTTCTTGCCATTACTTCTTCCTCCTTTTCATATTAACCACAATGCCTGTGGCTAATACTCCCACCGGGATCACAATTACTGCTAGGGCTCCCCATAGAATTCCCTGCTGCTGTGTGATATAGATATAATCATTTACCACCCTTTTTGCTGGTATAACAATAGTACTTTCATCCCCTACCAGAGCTTTCATCGTAGCGGTTAAAATGTCTCCGTTTCCATATTCCCTAAGCATACTATCATCAAACATCATTTCTGTGGAAAAAACGGCCAAATTCGAGCTTGTATTATCATAGGTATCACTTGCCAATAACCCAAGGTAAAAAGGTCCTTGGATATCGCCATCTTCCTTTGACATCGTATCAGAATAAACATTTATTTTTGAGTATGCTGTATCTGAAGTCTCCAGTAGTGGGTCTATGTTCAGTGAACTTCTTGTGGTTTCAGAAAGGGAAAGTCCTGAGGAAACCGGAGCAATCACATATACTTTTTTATCCTTGACGGTATTGGTAATTTCATGATTTACCGTATCCGGTATTAAAAAGTGAGGATATCCAGGAAGAAATTTATCGGCATCTCCTTCAACAATTATACCATCCGTAACTTCAACACCATAATAATCTAAAATTGATTTAAAATTAGCTAGTTCATTGGATTTATAGTTCAGGGTAATGATGGCATTCCCCCCTGCTGCCATATAATCCTTAATCATGCTTACTTCTTCATCGGAAAAATCGGATGTAGGAGTATTTATAAATAGAATATCACAATCCTCCGGAATTGTTTCCTTGGTCAGGGTTGAAAGAGTCTCCACCTGAATATTGAGTCGATCCATCAAAAGTTTAAATTCTTGGCCAATCTCTCGTTCTCCATGGCCTTCTACTACATACATAAGAGGCAGGTCTGGATTGGTTACATAAGCAATAGCAGATGTTACCTCCCCTTCTACATCGATCCCTGTTTGGTGACTCTGGAAGGTATTATAGTCAAACTCTGTTTCTATCATATCATGATAGGCAATGTATTTTGCAGTATCTGTCTCGTTATTAACTACAAGAAAGCTATTCTGACTAACCTCTTCCTCAACGTATTTCGAAGCAAACTTAGGATAAAGGATTGGGTCTTTTAAAACCAATTTAATATGTTTGGAATGCCTCTCATATTCTTGGGCTATCCGAACAAAATCCGTTTCCTCGTTACCGGTTTGAGCCAATAAATATAGGGTAACATCCTCATCCATATTCTGAAGCAAGTCTTTTGTTTCTTCGGATAGGGTATAAAGCTTACGTGAGGTCAGATCAATTTTAAGGCCCATCTGTGATATAAACATGTTTATCACAATAATGATTCCTATCACGATGGCAGATACAGCGGTAACATATACGCCGCTACGAAACCTTCGTCCAGTAAATGAGGCCTTATTAAATTTATGAAAACGCTTTAAACTGAATTTCACAGTAACAATCTCCTTTCCTTAACTCCATCTTCTCTTTTTTATTACCTGTGCTGACAGAAAGATAAATAAAAAGATGATACTTAAGTAATAGCTCACAGCGGTGATATCTAAAATACCGGCGCTAAAATTCTCAAACCTTGAGATTACGGAAAGCCATTCACTTACTTTTACGATCGAACCATCAAATAGAGTCGGCGAAAGTTTATAGGCTACTGTTAATCCTCCGATCCCTATGACTCCAAAAATTGATGAAACCGTTAAATTCTGCATCATTCGATAGAGTACAATACATATAAGTAAGATTACTCCGCAAAACACCAAATATGCTGTTTTATTGTCACTGGGAAAGACACTTGCAATTCCCTTCATTAAAGCAGTAAATAAAAATACGATAAAAGAGATTACGGCTGCCACAACTTGGCTTTCCGTTAGAGAAGATATGAAAAGCCCCATTGCAAGATATGCGCTACCAAGTAAAGCAAATCCTATGATACTTGCATAGGCGGAACCAAAGGGTACCGAACCATACAAGGACATGATTAATGGATAGCTAGATATGATAGCGATAACAATCAGAAAGATTGTCAATACAGCCAAATATTTTCCCATAATGATGGAACCAGCGGATAGAGGTGAGGTTAACAAAAGCTGGTCTGTCTTTTGTTTCTTTTCCTCTGACATTAACCGCATGGTTAACACAGGAACCAAAAGGATAAAGATAAAGGTTATTGAGTTTAGACTAATTTCAAAATTAGCCAAACCAAAAAGTAAATTATATATGAAAAAATAAATTCCTATGATGACCAGAAAGAATGCTATAAAGACATATCCAATCATCGAGGTGAAATAGGAACGTAATTCTTTTTTATAAATCGCTAGCATCCTGTTCAGCCTCCTTATCTTCAACATCATCTTTATGAGTGTTCGTTAACTCGCTCTCCTGAGTATCATTCGCTTCCCTATCTTCCTCCAAATCACGCTTGCCATCATCCTCTAGCTGTGCCTGCATTGGATCATTCGTAACCTTCAGGAAGATATCCTCCAGACTCATACGGATGGATTGCATCTCTAGGATAGGCGTATTGGCCTTACACATTGCATAGAATACTTCCTCGCGTATATCCTCGTTCTCACTGCAATAAACGGTAAGATTAACGATACCCTCTTCTAGGGCATTCTGCACTTCCATATTGGTTATCCTTTCAATCTTCCCTAGGATCTCTGATACTTTTTCTTTGTTTCCTTTAATGGATAGTTTTAAGCCGCCAGTAGATCCAAGTCGCATACTTAAGTTCTCTGGCTTATCTTGTAGAATTAATTTACCCTTATCGATAATAAGTACCGAATCACATACCGCACTTACCTCCTGCATAATATGGGAGCTTAATATAATGGTATGGTTTTTCGAAAGCTCTTTAATCAGTTCTCTGATCTCAATAATCTGCTTGGGATCCAGACCTACCGTTGGTTCATCCAATATAATAACCTCAGGATATCCCATGATTGCCTGGGCTAACCCTACCCTTTGTTTGTATCCCTTAGATAAATGCTTAATTAAACGATTTGCCATACCGGTGATCCTGGTCGCTTCCATGATGTCCGTAATCATCTGATTCTTAACTTTCCTATCTACTTTCTTAATATCTGCTGTAAACCTTAGATACTCTAGAACTGTCATATCCGGATATAAGGGTGGAAATTCTGGAAGATAACCAATCATTTTTTTTACTTCCTCCGGCTCCTCATAAACATCAATTCCATTTACCCTTACCGTGCCTTCTGTCGCGGACATATAGCCTGTAATGATATTCATTGTTGTTGATTTGCCTGCCCCATTGGGGCCCAAAAAACCTAGTATTTGCCCTTTATCAACGGCAAAGGATAAATGATCCACTGCGACGTGGTCACCATAACGCTTCACAAGATTTTTTACCTCAATCAAGCTATTCTCCTCCTTATCATTCACTATCCAAGTAATTCATCCCATGTTAAAATTACCTCGGCGACTACATTCCATTTCGCTGAAGTTATGCTTATTGGGATACCAAAAATATCATACAATAAGATTTCGAAAAATTTGTGAACAAAAATAAATTTGTAAGAGTTATACAAAAAAACGCCCGGATCAGAAAGCAACTAATTTTCGGCTTTCTAATCCGAACGTCTCTATACTATATACTACAATACTATTAAACACTAATATACTACTATCTACTACTATACTATTATCCGATGACATCACTCATCTGATACTTGCCAGCCTCTTTCCCCGGAAGATATTTTGCTGCCTGTATTGCACCCTTAGCAAAAATTGCTTTGGAATATGCCGTATGCTTAATCTCAATCACTTCATCCGTACCAGCAAAAATTACTTCATGCTCTCCCACGATCGTTCCTCCACGGACGGAGGAGATTCCGATCTCCTTCTTAGTTCTCATTATCCGTTCCTTGGTACGGTCGTATTTATATTCATATTCATTTTCTAACACCTGATTCATAGCATCCGCCAAGGCAAGTGCAGTTCCAGAGGGAGCGTCCACCTTCCTATTGTGATGTTTTTCCACAATCTCAATATCAAAACCAGCATCAACCAGTAACTTAGCAGCTTCTTGAACCAGCTTAGTAATTAGGTTGATCCCCATGGACATATTTGCAGATTGAAGGATCGGGATCTCCTTCGCTGCTTCATCGATTAGATTTAATTGATCCTTTGTAAAGCCAGTGGTGCATAGGACAATACCAATTTCCCGTGATTTCGCATAATCCAGCATTTCTTCTAAATTCATTGGAGATGAAAAATCAACAATAACATCTGCCCTTACATGGCATTGAGAAAAACTCGAGTAAACTGGATATTTATTTACTTTATTTTGTGATGTATCGATTCCTGCAACGATTACTGCATCTTTATCTACATTCACAAGTTCCGTAATCACTTGTCCCATTTTACCATTACAGCCCCGTAAAATGATGTTTGTCATAAGTTTCCTCCTAATGTTTTAAAAGTCCAAGTGTCTCCATAACCTCAGCTAGGTGTTGCGTATTCCCTGGTTCCATTTCAGTTAGTGGTAGTCTTAAACCTCCATCAATTAATCCCATTAAGCTCATGGCTTTCTTAACCGGTATTGGGTTTACTTCTGAGAATAATGCATCGATTAAAGGAAGCATTTTTAATTGTAGCTCCAAGCTACCTTTCGTGTCACCATCCAGGTATTTTGCTACGATATCATGGGTCTCTTTCGGAGCAATATTCGACAATACAGAGATAACACCTACTCCACCAAGGGAAAGAAGGGGTACGATAATCTCATCACAACCGGAATACAGATCAATTTTACCATCGGTCCAATACATAATGTCCGTAACTTGTTTTATATTGCCGCTCGCTTCCTTAATTCCTACTATATTATCTACATTTTTAACCAAATGAGCCACCGTCTTAGGCTGTAAATTACATCCTGTCCTTCCCGGAACATTATATAGTAGGATTGGTATCTTAACGGAATTCGCTATTTTCGTATAATGAGCAATCAATCCGTTCTGTGTCGCTTTATTATAATAAGGGGTTACTAACAGTAATCCATCGGCACCATATTTTTCTGCTTCCTGGGATAGGTAGATTGCAGTATCCGTGCAATTGGATCCGGTACCTGCGATAACGGGTATTCTCTTGTTCACTTTTTCTACCGTAAAGCGGATACATTCCAGGTGCTCTTCATGAGTCAGGGTAGAGGATTCACCTGTAGTTCCACAGATAATAATACTGTCAGTGCCTTCTTTAATATGGAATTCAATCAATTCCTCCAGCTTTTCGTAATCCACTTCATTTGTCTTTGTAAATGGTGTTACAATAGCAACACCCGCACCTTTAAATATTGCCATGCTATAAGCCTCCTTCTTTGAAGAATTACTCTTCTATTCAAATATAATATGATGGGTAACTACGAACATCTACTTAGCTTATTACTCCGGCGTAATTATTACGTAAAAAAAGTCGACCACAGAGTGTCGACGCTAAAGAATAACCGTTGGTACCATGATGGTATAATACCCCATGTATCCAATGTATAAAATATTCTTTAGGCAGCGCTCCATCAAATTTTTGATGACAGTCATATGGTTCTTTACCATATGCCCAGCAATAATAACGCAGGATTATTATTACTTCGGCATTATTTCCTTTCAGCTGCAATCCTCTATGCCTGACATATCCTGCAGCCTAATCTTAAATAATGCTCCTCTACCAAAGCAATATGTAATTTACAATATTCGTATCCTTATCTTAGCATTGGGGGACTGCCTTGTCAATGGTTTAAATAGAATATGCTTCATATTGCTTTCGTAAAGGAAAAACTTAAAGCTTATTATCTATTATATAAAACAATATTTTAATATTTCATTCAAATAATGCTAATTTTCTTGCAGATAATGCTTTTTCCATCTGCTTTCATTGCTTTACTTTTGTGCAAATAAGATGAATTGCAGGCCAATTTACTTTGCCTTCGCGTATACAAGATGAATTAGCAGGCCAATTCACTTTTCATGAATTAAAAAAGCTTGATAAAACCATTTGGATCATGGTTCGATCAAGCTTTATATAAATTCCCAGCTTTACATTTGAAATACAAGTTCACAGACAAATCGCTTCTGCTATCTATATAAAATTTATGCTTTACATTTTTTAATAGGAATTCTTCTTAATATTCCTCTAAATACTCTAACTTGCTTACTGAAACTTCATAGGCAACCCTTTTCTCGAATTCTGTTTCACTGATTTTTTTCTGATACTCACGACTCTGAATTCTACCCCATAATTGAACACGTCCTCCAACGTTGAAGGTTTCCGCAAATCTGGCATTCCGTCCCCAGCATATACAAGGGATATAATCTGATTTACCATAAGGGCGATTAACCGCAAGCAACACATCGGCAATCTCCCTGCCAAGGGGTGTTTTCCGATAAATTGGCGCTTTACAAACAAAACCATCTAGAAAAATATGATTCGGTTTCACATTTTCAGATAGTTCATCTGCAAATTTAATTTCTCGAGCAAAAACAGATAGAACCAATTTGTTTTTGTTTTCCTCGTGACGGTTGTAGGAACGGAACTGTCCTAAAACCTCAACAAACTTACCTTTGTAATCCTGCTTCACATCCGTTAACCGTTCGGAAACCATGATCGGGATTATATCATAGGAATTACTCAAACGGTTTACCTGCACCTCGAGAATGTAGAAACCCTCTCCAAATACTTCATGGCTGAATGTAAAGTCACTGATTACTTCTCCTGCAATACTTACTTGATTGTTATCAAATACTTTATCCGTCATATCGTACCTCTCCCTTCTCTCCTGGCGTTACTTATTACGCCATCTTGCTCTAAAATGTGGGGTAAATTCCTCTGTTTAGTCAAAAACAGCTTTCATTCACCTATCATTAAAATATATGCAACTTTCCAAATTTTAGAAGTAAAAAATGATATATATTATAAATTTGACCAAATTTTGTCATTTTATACAAAGTTATTGTAATTTTTTATTAAAATTATACGAAACTTCCGTTGATTTTTATTTCCACCCTATGATACAATACAAAGGTTGTGTGAAGACTAGCGTAATGCCTTTAGAAAGAAGGAAAACAATTTATGAATCGTGAAGATATCAGAAATATCGCCATTATCGCTCATGTCGACCACGGTAAAACCACCCTGGTAGACGAGTTATTGAAACAAAGCGGGGTGTTTCGATCAAATCAAAATGTAATGGATAGAGTCATGGACTCCAATGCAATTGAAAGGGAACGCGGTATTACAATTCTAGCGAAAAATACTGCTGTTATGTATAATGGAGTCAAGATTAATATTATAGATACCCCTGGCCACGCAGACTTCGGTGGCGAGGTTGAGCGTGTCCTAAAAATGGTAAACGGAGTTATTTTAGTAGTAGATGCCTTTGAAGGTCCAATGCCCCAGACCAAGTTTGTACTAAAGAAGGCTCTGGAAATGTCATTACCAGTGATTGTCTGTGTTAATAAGATGGATCGCCCTGAGGCAAGGCCTGCTGAGGTTGTTGATGAAGTATTGGAGCTCCTCATTGAACTGGATGCCAACGAAGACCAACTGGATTGCCCCTTTGTTTTTGCATCAGCAAAAGCAGGGCTTGCTAAATTATCCATCGATGATGAGCCATCCGACATGAAACCTTTATTTGATACCATTATCAATTATATTCCTGCACCGGAAGGGGATCCCAAGAAGAGTACCCAGATGCTTATTAGTACGATAGACTTTAATGAATATGTCGGTAGAATCGGTATTGGTAAGGTGGATAATGGTACGATCCGTGTTAATCAGGATGTTGTGTTGGTTAATCACCATGATCCGGACCAATTTAAAAAAGTTAAGATTAGTAAACTCTATGAATTTGAAGGCTTAAAAAGGATTGAGATAGAGGAAGCTACGATAGGCTCCATCGTCGCCATATCTGGTATTGCAGATATTCGCATAGGTGATACGATCTGTTCTCCTGAACATCCAGAAGCCATACCCTTCCAAAAAATCTCTGAACCTACGATTGCCATGTATTTTAACGTGAATGACAGTCCACTTGCCGGTACGGAAGGAAAATATGTAACATCTAGGCATTTAAGAGACCGTTTATTCCGGGAATTAAATACCGACGTAAGCCTTCGAGTAGAAGAAACCGATACAACAGAAAGTTTCAAAGTATCCGGTCGTGGTGAGCTTCATCTTTCCGTTCTTATTGAAAATATGCGCCGTGAAGGTTTTGAGTTTTCTGTAAGTAAAGCTGAGGTACTCTATAAAGAGGATGAAAATGGCAAGAAACTAGAACCTATGGAGCGTGCTATTATTGATGTACCAGACGAATTCTCCGGTACTATTATTCAGGAACTAGGAACTCGCAAAGGCGAGATGATTAATATGCATGTCACAGGTAATGGTTATACCCGCTTGGAATTTTCCATTCCTTCCCGTGGTTTAATTGGTTATCGTGGCCAGTTTATGACTGACACAAAAGGAAATGGAATTATGAATACCATATTTGATTGTTACGGTCCCTACAAGGGAGATATACAATATCGTAAAACCGGTAGCCTGATCGCCTTTGAAGCCGGGGAAAGTATTACTTATGGCTTATACAATGCACAGGAACGTGGTGTATTATTTATAGGACCTGGTGTTAAGGTATATTCCGGTATGGTGATTGGTCAAAATGCTAAGGCAGAAGATATCGAAGTAAACGTATGTAAGCGTAAACAACTTACGAATACCCGTGCCGCTAGCGCAGATGACGCCTTAAGACTATCTCCTCCAAAGGTGCTTAGTTTAGAACAAGCTCTTGAATTCATTGAGACAGACGAGCTTCTTGAAGTAACACCTAGCAGCCTAAGAATTCGAAAGAAGATATTAGACTCAACCCTAAGAATGAGAAGCAAGAGAAATAAGCAGTGATTTATTTAAAAGAAACCGGAAAAGTAATGATCTTTATGTCTTACTTTTCCGGTTTTCAACTATTGTTTTATACCCTATGCTTCTCTTAATTCTCTTATTCTTATATCCGGATACCTTGCGATGTCCTGAATGTTCTCTATTTTATATTCCTCTAAGATCCCCTTATAAAAGTTCTTTAGCGTATCCTTGGAGAAGATTCTATTATTATATTGATCTCTTGATATTTTTAAGTTTGATCGGTCGTATATAGATAAGGCACTTAATGCCCGAGGCCCATACCAAGAAAAGTTGTCATAGATAATATCTAGTAGTTCTCTTTCCTCTACTGTAAGATATTCATCACTAATTTCTAGGATCGGAATACCGCAACACTTCATTCCTTTATAAATCTTAACAAAAGGAATATATTCTTTGTTAACCAAGCATTCCTCTGGAAAGAATTCCTTATTATAAATGGCTAAAGAAAAGACCTGGGCATAATAAAGAAGGTATTGTATATACTTGGCACTAATATCTCCATTGGTTCTATGTACGATATAGTAGGCCGCAGCATATATTTTAGAGGACAAGATACTAGATAAAACCGCTCTTTTGCTCTTTCTATAGGCTACATTGGTTAAACAATCCTTTCGCTGCTCCAATAATTCATAATAACACTCTGGGCTTTCCAAAATCGTCATTAGCTTATTTGAATATTCGCTGGTCGGTGTATCACCCTCCATATAGCGAATAATCGTAGTTTCTCCCCATCCAAGCAGTTTAGCCAGGGGTTTTTTACCAATTCGATAACGTTCTAGAATTAATTTAATTTCTTGTGCCGTAATAATTTCCTCATTGCTCATGTCGTTCTTATTAATTTTCATACCTATACCCCTTATATTACTTTAATTATTAATTATATATTTATTATAAACACATGTGTTCATAATTCCGCTTATTACCGATCGCGAGTAAGCTTTTATCAGCATGCCTTCATATTTTATATCAATATAAATTTATTAAACTAGATTTTTCTTCCTTCATTACTTAAAAACAATATACTATGTTAAATTTTCTACAATATAACTTATTTTACCATTAATTTTAGCCTTTATATATATAACTTTATAATGAATTTATCAAGGTTAAAACTTACGAAATTCGTTAATATCATGAATAATGATCTTGAATCCACGAATGATTCGATCAAACATACCAATTCTATAGAGATTGACGATAACCATGCCAACTGGAATTCCAATAATCATACCGATAACACCATAGAAACGATAGCCTATATACATAAAAATCAAGGTTGCCAGAGGACTTATCCCTATACTGTCACCAACCATCTTAGGTTGCAAGAGCTGTTTAACAACCTGGCAGATCAGATATATGATAACAAGTCCAACTGCTCTGAAATAATTCCCTGAAATCATATCAAAGACTGCCCATGGCCAAAGCACTGCACCCGTCCCAAATACTGGCAGAACATCTAAGAATGCGATTCCTAAAGCAATTAAAAAGGAATAGCCTATCTTTAATATTTCAAACCCAATAAACATAATTACAATAAGAATAAGCATGATTTTAAATTGGGCTTTGAAATAGCCTCCAAAAGCCGTCTTAAAATTATCAAAAATCAAACGCCAACTATTGATAATACTATCTGGTAAGTTCTTTCGAAAGGCCTCCACAAGCTTATCCCGATCAACAGTAAAGAAATATGCTGATAGTATCGTTACAATAACCACTAGAAATCCTTCAGCCACGCTTTGAGCAAAAGCTCCAGCCGTATTCACCGATGGATCAAACCCTTCAATGAATTTAAGAATGGAAGCTTCTATACTAGCTATAATATTCTCAATAATGGATTGAATATTATCTGGTAGTGTACCTGATAGATCACGAATCGTCTCTGAAACTTGGTTCAATTGCTCCCCAAGCTGCATTACAATCTGAGGTAAATCTATAATCAACTGTTGAATTTCCCTAACCAGAAATGAGATTAACAGATAGATGGCACCAACAATCAAAGCAATGACCAAGATGATAATTATGGCAGAACTATGCTTTCTTAATAGCTTAACTTTATTCTCCAAAAATCTTACCAAAGGATTTGCAATCATCGCCACAATCCATCCGATTACAAAGGGCATAAAAAAGCCAAGTATTTTAGGAAATACAAAGAGCAAGAAAAGACCAGCGATAATTACAAAAACCAAATTGATCAATATCTTAATGTAGGTCAAGAACTTTGATTCTCTCATAGTCTTCCTCCATAGGATAAGAGTTTGCCTCTCGACTTATATTTTTATTGTTCATGTATAAGTAAAGTATAATATAACTTATGGAAAAAGGGAAGTTATCTTTGTTAATTTTTTAATTATCTAGTAGAATTATGCCTTAGATTTGCCACTAGGCCTTAAAAATAGTGTAAAAAAGAATATAGCTGACGCTATTATGACTATTGTTGGTCCGGTTGCTGTACCCAAATGATAGGAAGCAATTAGTCCAGATACTCCTGAGAAAAGTGATATCATTACGGAAAACAGATGGTATTCCCGCATATTAAAAGACATATTACGGCTTGCTGCTGCCGGTAGGATTAAAAGTGCATTAATTAGTAGTATTCCTACCCATCGAATAGAAAACATTACAATGATAGCGATAACCACACTAAAGCAATCTTCCATCCGGTTGGTATTAATTCTTTTACTTCTCGCCAGGGAAGAATTAATTCCTGAAGCATGAAGATGATTAAAGCAAAGGAACCAAAAGAGTAGAGTAAAAATAAAGATTACCATTAGGGATCCGATTTCATTAACAGTAATACTTAAAATATCACCTACCAGTAGACCTGAATATTTAGAGAAATTACCTCCTCGGGATAGGATTACTAAACCGATGGCCATACTTAGGGATGAAAAAACCGAGATTACCGTATCGGTAGACACAGTATTCTTTCTTTTTATGGTATTTAATAATAATGCAAAGAGAATAGCAAATACTAACATTGCCAAATTCGTATCAGCGATACCAAAGATGGTTCCAATCGCCACACCTGTAAGTGCGGAATGTCCCAATGCATCCGAGAAGAAAGCCATTCGATTATTTACAATCATTGTACCCAAAATGCCAAATAAAGGCGTTATAATCAATATGGCCAGAAGGGCATTCTTCATAAAGTTATACTCTATCCAAGAAAACGGTAATATCGTTTCCATTAGTTTATATAATGTATCCATAAATTACTCCAATCTTAGCCAAAGACTTGCTTAAATTCATCACTATCCAGCACTTCCTTCGGCTCGCCTTCCTTAACGATCTTTTTGTCCAATAGAATAACATAATCTGAATATTTTCTGACAAAGTCAAAATCATGAGATACGATAATCATTGCTAGATCATAGTTTTCTTTTAATCTTGCGATATTATTGTAGAATAGTTGCATGCCGTTGCGATCAATTCCAGATATGGGCTCATCCAATAGTAACAGATTGGGTACCGGTGTAATTGCAATCGACAAGAGTACTCTTTGTAACTCTCCCCCTGATAAGTCACAGGCTCTTTTGTCAATTAGGTCCTGTGCATCAAAGATACTAAGTTGATCTTTAATCCTTTGATAAAGTTTACGATTCTTATGGAAAAAGATTGGTGACTTACTTATATAGCCAGCAAATAGATCGTATACACTCACTGGTGTGTTTTTTTCTATATTAAGAGATTGAGGCACATAGCCAATGGTTAGATTCTCCACGGTATTGTTCTTCAAGTCGGTGAATGCAATCGTCCCCTCATGCTTCCATTCCCCGATGATTGCCTTGATTAATGTGGATTTACCAGCGCCATTTCTACCTATCAATGCAGTTATCTTACCACAATGTATATGCAGATTGATATTTTCGATTAAGGTCTGCGTACTAGTCCTCACGGTTATATCCTTGATTTTAATGCAATGAAGACCACATGCGCTATCCTGTCTCACTGTTAACTTCCTATTATTATTAAAGTTATACATAAATACCTTCCATTTCCTAACCAAGTCCTATTGTATCGCTTCCTTTAGCACTTGAATATTTTCTTTCATACCATTAAGATAGGAATCTTTTAATCCATCTCCGGTAGCGATCGAGTTCATCATAGATACCTTTACCTTTGTTTCATTCTCTATCCTATTCGCTATCGTATCACCATATTGTATGTCAGCAAAGAGATACTGGATCTCCCCTTCTTTAATTAAGTCAATAATCTGGGCTACATCGAAAGCACTTAAAGCAGATTCCGAATCAATTTCTACTGAATATACTATATTTAATCCCATCCTCTTTGCCAAATAGGCAAAAGTATCATGGAATATCGCTACCCCTCCAGTCCGATTATTCCCGGATTGGTCATTATTTAAGATCTGAAGAAATTCCTCTAGTTCATTATCTAACTGATAAACTTTTTGAATATAATCCATTGCATTCTGTTCAATCCTATCTATCATAAGATCCATATTCAAATGTTCTGCTCTATTTGGATCCATATCTTTTATAGATTGAATCAATCCCTCTTTTACATTCTCTATCTGCTTAATATAATTCATTGGATCTAGCCAGATATGGGAGTTATACTCTCCATGATGATCGTGACCATCCTCACTTGAATGCTCATGCTCATCGTAGATTAGCATAGATATTCCTTGGCTGGAATCAATTACTTGAAGATGGGAATAGCTCTTAATAATTTCCTCAAGAAAATGCTCCATACCTCCCCCGTTCGCAACCAGTATATCAGCCTTTGATAAAAGCTTCATATTATCGGTAGTTAACTGATAGTCATGAACACATCCTGCAGAGAAATCCGTTAAATTAGTGACTTCAACCTGATCCATTTGATCAAGAAGATTTAGGCTGATGATATACATGGGATAGAAAGTAGTTACAATTTGGACTTTACCCTGACTTTGCTGTTTATCATTTACCTTATTCTTATTACTTATATTTATAACCAAGGTTCCAATGACAATTAGAACAACCATTGCCCCGATTAAAGAGATTAGTTTTTTCTTAATACTCATAATAATTTCCTTTCTAAATGCAAATGATTTGCATTTAACAAATTATATTATAAGTATGGACGACTGTCAATATATTTAAACCTAGCCCCTTCTATATAGGAATAAAGGAAGTATAACCAATAAAATCTATGATTTTTTCAAGTAAGCTACATTATTCTACTCAATTACAGAAATAAGTAAGATTCGACTTGAATAATTAATATTGCTATGCTATGATTTCACTTAATTAAAATATAGCGATTTCTATAACTGCAGTATTTAGGAGGCTCAATATGAAAAACAACAATTTATTAAAGCTAGTGACAGCTGCTCTTCTTGCAGCAATGACTTGTATCGTAACAATGATCATACCAATTAAAATTCCTCTAGGTAATGAAGGTTATATTCACCCGGGAGATGCATTTGTTATGCTTTCTGGTATAATATTAGGCCCCTTTTATGGAAGTCTATCTGCAGGAATTGGTTCTGCCTTAGCTGATTTATTATCTGGATACGCTCACTATGCTGTTGCAACTTTTCTTATAAAAGCACTGGCAGCTATGCTTGCATCCCTTCTATACCATGAGCTTCATTTGAAGTCTGTTGTGATCTGCGGAAGCTTGAGTGGCATCATTGTTACCCTTGGATACTTTATCTATGAAAGATTTATCTATGGCAGTAATTTTGCAGCAGCCATTGCCGGTGTCCCTTTTAATATTCTACAAACAATATTAGGAGTTATTCTGGCTTCCATATTAATGCCTCTATTATGTAGAGTACCCCAGATACGAAAAATATTAGAAAGTAAATTCTTAAATAGATCCCTTTTCTTTTTAAACGATATGTCATTCTAAATTTAAAATATATCTACCGTGAAAAATGCCTGTATTCCAGGCATTTTTTATTATACATCTTTATTGTATAAGTAGGTAATAGTCACTACCTTTTTGTTGTTAAATCAATAACAAGATCTTTTCTTTATATTGTCCAAAAGTTTTATGTGGTGTATAATAAATCAATATGAAGTAATGCAAAGGAGAAACAAAATGGCTGTAAAACATTCAAATAAAAGGATCAATAATCATAAGCAATCCCAAAATAAAGATCGGAAGTTTAACAAGCATAATAGTAAAGCTTATGGTTATGCTGCAAATACAAATCAAAAAAGTAATCTATTTTACTTACTACCTATCATCTTTATAGTTGCCATCTTACCACTTATTGTTCGGTTAAAGGACCTCACTACTCCACTATCAAAATATCCATGGCACTCATATGATAATCATTATTCTGATTTCTTTCTTTATTACAAGCAATGGTATTTCATTAGTACTGTAGTAATTATGCTCATAATCATCATTGTTAAAACTTATCTAGACAGAAATGTACTTAAGTTTTTACCAATTTTTGTTCCATTAGCGATTTATGGTATCCTAGCTTTATTATCTTCCTTATTTACAGAATATCGTGAAATAAGTTTGGCCGGAATTCGTGGTCAACATGAAAGTGTTTTTGTTCTACTAGGTTATTGCATTATTGTCTACTATGTATACCTATTTGTCCAAACAGAGGAAGACGTGAGATTAATACTCAACAGCTTATTAGCTAGTATAATCGTATTAGGAGTTCTTGGTCTGACCCAATACTTAGGCCATGATTTCTTTGCAACAAATTTTGGTAAGAAGTTAATAACACCTAGCATCTACTGGAACAGCTTAGATTCCCTACAATTTACTATGGGAGAGAACCGGGTATATCTTACCCTTTATAACCCCAACTACGTAGGTGTATATGCTTCCCTTGTTGTACCATTACTTCTTCTACTTACCGTATTCTGTAAGAAAATATGGCTAATTCCAGTCTATCTTCTAGCCATTGCTGGTATGTTTATTGGCTTACTAGGTTCCCTGTCAACCGCTGGTATACTGGCAATTATTGTTGCCATGATATTTACATTAATGATTCTGTGGAGATATCTGGTTAACTATTTTTATTTATCGATACCGATCATTTTAGCGATTGTTTGCAGTTTCCTACTAATCAATAAAGCTACTGATAATTATTTAATAAAACAATTTGATGAATTAACGGATATACAGAGAACTAATAATAACCTTACAGATATCAAGACGCTGGATCATGAATTAGAAATTACCTATAAAGGCAATTCTTTGAAGGCAATATTTCATGTAGATGAAGAATACGGAATATGTAACTTTGAGTTCTATGATGATGCAAATGAGCCTATTTCTTCATCAATGGAAACAATTAATGGACCAGTTACCATCCTTGATGAACGGTTCCCTGAGTTTGTTTTTGCCCCTGTTAGGTATGATGATCTCTTTGCTTTTGAAGTTACCATCGATAATTATAAGTGGATCTTTACAAACCAACTTGAGGATGGTTCTTACTACTATATCAATCGATATGGTAAATATGATAAAATCATTACTGCTCCATCCGCTCTTTTTACTGGTTATGAAAAATACGCCTCTGGACGGGGGTACATCTGGTCAAGAACGATACCTTTATTGAAGGATAATATATTTTTAGGTTCAGGAGCTGATACCTACGCTTTAGAATTTCCTCAACAAGATTATGTTAATCGATATAATTATGGCTATATTGATCAATTATTAACAAAGCCCCATAGTCTATATCTACAGATCGGCGTTCAAACCGGAGTTCTATCCTTAATTGCTTTTCTTACCTTCTACGGAATGTATCTAGTATCAAGTATCGCCTTATATATTCGGGGCAGATTTAAAAGCTATTACGCTAAGGTAGGAATAGCGATACTGGCTGGTACCTTTGGTTATATGATCAGTGGTATCACGAATGACTCTACAATTACCGTAGCCCCTGTCTTCTGGATCCTAGTCGGCTTAGGTATCGTAGTTAATTGCAAAGCCAAGCCTTATATCCTCCAAGAGGCTGCTTAAGCTAAGGAATTGAA
>JAAYQP010000049.1 GCA_012519195.1 Clostridiales bacterium
GGATTGCCAATAAACACTTGACACAATCTTCCTACTAAGATATATTTACTTTAAAGTAAATTTCAAGATAGAATTATAATAGAAAAGCTTACAAAGGAGTATTTGATATGAATGATAACATATTGTTGAGATTTAATCTTAGTCGTACAAATCGATTCAATGTTATACTTTTATGGATCTTATCTATTATTTTAACAGTACAAGCTTTCCTTGCTGTAGATACGGATTATGGATTAAAAGTTCTGACATGCACTTTTACCTCTTCAATTATAGCAACGATAGCTATGCTATTTAATAAAAAAATTAAAAAGTACGATAATGCTACAGCAATTGTAATAACCACTTCCCTAGCTGTATGTGCTGGATTTTTAAGCCATCTGCAACGGGGGAATAATACAATTATAATTTTCATCGTCTATCTAGCTTCCGTTGCGATGAGCGCCATGTATTTTAGAATAAAGCTGCTCCTATGCCACGAAATTATTTTAAATATATTTCTAATCGGTTTCTATATGATTGACCCTCAGGGTGTGATTGGAGAAGGCTATTCTACCAAAACATTCATTCGAACCTTATTAGCTATGGATGTAATTTTAATTATTTTCTACTTTCTCACGAAATGGGGAAATGAATACATAATGTCCGCCTTCATCAAGGAAAAGAATGCCAAAGAATTATTGGATAAACTTACAGAAGCCATGAATGAAATTGATCATAACACTTCCGTATTAAATACAAATATCGCTGAAGCCTTTAGCCATATACAGAATATTAATGATATGAGTGATCAAAACAAGACTGCCATTGAGGAGATTACCATAGGTATCGGAGATAATGCGGCAAGTACAGAAACGATTATGACAAAGACCACGCAAGCAAGGGAAATAATCAATAAGACCAAGGCTATATCCCAGAAAGCTAAGGAATACTCCCATAAGATGAAAACCATAGTTACAGAGAATTCCGAGGGAATTAATCAAATGGTTCAACAGATGAATACAATCAACGGTGCCGTAGGTACCGCTCTTACCAATATGTCTGAACTGAAAACGAACATGGACATGATTAATAAATCCCTTAGCGGAATCAATGCGATTGCCAAACAGACAAATCTGCTGGCTTTAAATGCATCCATCGAAGCCGCTAGAGCTGGAGATGCTGGAAAAGGCTTCGCCGTTGTAGCTAGTGAAATCAGTAACTTAGCTGATATGAGTGCTAGGACAGTGAAAGAGATCTATCAGATCATCGAATTGATCAACCAGGCCACTAACTTAACCTTGGAAAAAGTTTCTCTTGGTAACGATGCGGTTGAAGTAGGGAGTGGAATAATTAATAATGTAAAGAATAGTTTTGCAACCCTGGAGAATTCATCGAATACGATAGAGGAATGTGTTGAACTTGAAGATAAAATGATACTTGAGATCTCCTCAGCCTTCTCTTCTATTATGGAACAGCTAGAAAATATATCTGCTGTCTCAGAAGAACATTCTGCTTCTACCGAAGAAATTCTAGCGTCTATAGAAAACCAATGCGATTTAGTAAATCAAGTCTCTGAAAAAATGTCCTTAGTTAACAAGCAAGGGAGCAATCTAAGAAAGTTACTTGAAAAATAATAACTACTAATAAAATAATTCATAACCGAAAGAAACACGCTACGCGAGTTTTTCCGGTTATCGCGGATGCGTTCGTATCTAACAAAGCATAGCTTTGTTGATGATACTTCACTTTGCCTTCGCGTTAAATCATGACCACCCGTCAAACGGGTGGTTTGCTCGCCCCTATAAGGGGCAGTTA
>JAAYQP010000050.1 GCA_012519195.1 Clostridiales bacterium
TCAGTAGCTATATCGCCGCCGCTATATCCTATGCTGAAAGTTACCAGCATTTATCGGAAGGTTATTATTCCAATAACGAAATGCCCCTTACTACCGAGCAGGCAGTAATTATGCTTGCCTCCTATTTTTATGAAAGTAGGGACGGTGGCACCGGGGGTTTCTTTGCCGATAGCGCATTAGCTGGACGACAAGCACAGGATACAATTAATTCCCTTCTGCGACTTAATCGGGATTGGAAGGTGTAGCCTATGAGCATTGGAAAAATGAACACCTTTATTGACCTGATAACAACGGAAGTAACAAAAGACAGTGAAGGTTTTAGCACCGTTAAAGATACCATCATCGCCTCGGTTAGAGCATATAAGGAAGATCGGTATGCCAGCGAGAAATGGGCAAACATGGCTGCCTTTTCTGAAGCCAATGCCCTTTTTCGTTTTCGAAGGATACCAGATGTTGAAGTATCTACTGATATGGTTATTGTTTGTAATGACGGACGATATGAAGTTACAAGTGTGATGGACATAAAGAATCGTGGGATGTATATAGAGGTTCTAGCCAAAAAAGTAGTGGCATCTAGTGGCTAAAGCAGAAATGAGGAGGTGACTTGGCATTATGGGACGCTGCTCAGTTAAAATGCCGGAAAATTTTCTCTTAAAGATATCAAAACTGGGTGATAAGACAGATGAAATTATTCCTAAAGTTCTGGATGCAGGCGGTGAGGTCATGCTTCATAAGATTAAATCAAACTTGACCGCTGTCATTGGAAGCGGCACCAAATACCCGTCACGTTCCACCGGAGAACTAGAACTTGCTTTAGGACTCTCACCAGCTCTAATTGATAAAAAAGGCAACCATAATATCAAAGTCGGATTTTCCGAGCCTAGAAGTGATGGAGACAGCAATGCCAAGATTGCAAATATCCTTGAGTATGGAAAAAGCGGTCAACCACCAAAACCCTTTTTAAAGCCAGCCAGATCTTCCGGCAGAAAATCCTGCATTGAAGTGATGAAGGCAAAGCTGGACGAGGAGTTGAAGAAAGGAATATGAGCATACTATTCGAATTAAATACTCTCTTGGGAACGCTGGATATACCTATTGAAACGGGAATATTCAGCGAAGCTCCCCCGGATGAATATCTAGTAATCACTCCGATGTCAGATATCCTTGACCTTTACGCTGATAATAGACCGTTAACACAACTAGAGGAAGTAAGGCTTTCTCTTTTTACAAAGAGCAACTATATAAATAGACGAAACCAGCTGACAAGATTACTCCTTGAGGCTGGTTTTTCCATTACCGATCGCAGATATATCGGTTTTGAGGAAGATACAAAATACCATCATTATTGCGTAGATGTAATGATGGAATATGAAATGGAGGTATAAAACCATGGCAACTATAGGGTTAGATCGGCTATATTATGCAAAAATCACTGAAGATACAAACGGTGATGAAACTTATGGCGCTCCCCAAATACTGGCCAAGGCTATGACCGCCGAGCTAAGTGTAGAGCTTATTGAAGCAATACTTTATGCTAATGATGCAGCATCAGAAATAGTCAAAGAATTTAAAAGTGGTGCTTTGAGCCTGGGGGTAGATGATCTTGCATCAGCAGTTATCCAGGACTTAACCGGGTGTAAAATTGACAGTAACAACGTAGTAGTTTCCAGAAGTGAGGACGGAGGCAGCCCGGTGGCTATTGGGTTTCGGGCTAAAAAGGCTAACGGGAAATATCGTCACTTCTGGCTTTATCGGGTTATCTTCAGTATTCCCGCAACCAGTCTGGCCACTAAGGGGGATTCCATTACCTTCAGTAGTCCCACCATAGAAGGCA
>JAAYQP010000051.1 GCA_012519195.1 Clostridiales bacterium
AGTTTATCATTGGCGTGAAGCTGGGGCTCAAGTATATCAAAGAGAT
Organism: Clostridiales bacterium; assembly: GCA_012519195.1. GTDB lineage: Bacteria > Bacillota > Clostridia > Lachnospirales > Lachnospiraceae > Mobilitalea. The sequence continues at coordinate 47 of JAAYQP010000051.1, forward strand.
ATTGGAAGAAGAACGGGAGGAACTTCGGTGCTGGTCAAATCTACAGACCCAGTTTGGCGCATACGGTCTCTGTCGAGCCATAGAATGGGACTATGAGCAGGAAAGGCCTTACAAAGGTGATGTTCTCAACTCAAAAAGACGCGCCTACCTACATCTTTTTTATAATCCGGAGAAGGCTGCAAAAGATCAAGTGTACATGAACGATTATTTGACCAGCCTGTATAATGACCTGGTAGAGAATAAACTCAAAGAGTATCGCATGAAGGATTACGATAAATTCTTTGAAGTAACCACGACTCCAAGGAGAGGCCGAAAAATTAAGCCCAAGGAAGAAGCTATGCGTCAGGCTGCCAGGGACTATGGCTATTTTGCACTATTGTCCAATGAGGTGAAAGACCCATTTGAAGCCTTATCACTTTATCGCAGTAAGGACATTGTAGAAAAAGGATTTGGCAACCTAAAGGATCGGTTGAAATTCAGGAGAATGCAAGTTTCTTCAGAACTCTCACTCAACGGAAAGCTTTTCGTAGAATTTGTTGCACTTATTTACCTTTCGTACGTGAAGAAGAGAATGCTGGATGCTGGCTTATTCGAAAAATGGACCTTACAAGGATTGCTTGATGAACTCGATACAATCGAGCTATTTGAATGCCAGGAACGCGGTCGGTTGCTTGGTGAAGTCACCAAAAAACAGGAAGTAATCTACACAGCACTTGGTGTAGATCCACCCTCGTTATAAATTTCGGGAATGCAGGATATAAAAAAAGATAAACTGGAGGTTGGAATTGAACATCGAAGAATATACGAGAGTATTTGAAAAAATGGAAGTGGAAAATGGTCTATTTAAGCTGAGAACTAAGGATGGTATTTTTTTCTGGGATATCGCTAGATATACAATATTCAATCATGTTTATAGAAAATTTATTAACCTTGATGATTCGTATGACACTAAGCACAGAAAGAATTTTAAGGAATACTTAATAATATCAAAAAACTTGATAAATGATATTAAGTATTTGAGAAAAAGTAGAGAGAAAGAGTACTTATTTTATATTAATAGCCGAACTGTATTGGATGGCAAATATATAGATTTGGTGTCCCATGATTTATTATCTAGGCTTGAAGAACATAGTTTTATAATTGAAAGTTTCCCAATTAAAACGGGCTTTTACAGTAATAGTGGTCTTCGTTTAATTAAGAGATTCAACAAGTTGATTCACTTAACTCAAAAGGAGCCCGTTAGTCAAAAGGTTGATCGTATAATCAAAACTACATTTTCCATCAACGTATCATTAAATAACCTGGTTACCCAAATTATCAATGACTTTAGAATAGAAAAGAGCTATTATAGAAATTTATTAATTAGGCTTGGCTCAACAAAAGTATTTTTCATTCATAATGGGGTGCAAAAGGCTCTAATAGCTGCTGCAAACGATTTGAATATAAAGACAATTGAATTACAACATGGAGCTATTAATGAATTTCATCCCTTATATCATTATCCATCCACTATAATAAAAGAAATACCTAGTTATATTATTATCCCAGATTTCTTTTTGACATTTTCGGATTATTGGAATAAAGCCACTAACTATCCCGCGAAAACAAAAATACCCATCGGCAATTCGCATTATTATAACAAGTCTATTATGGACTTAAAGGAGAAATCTGGTGTAACCTTTATATCTGCTAATATATACCAAACGAAGATTGAAGAATACATAGATTTTATATTAGAACACTGCCCAACTGTACATTTGAATCTTAAACTCCATCCTAACCAACTAAACAATAAGGACAGAATACTTAGAAAGTATACTAATAGTAATAACGTAAGTGTTTATTATAACGAAATAACAGTTAGTGAATTGTTAAAGAAAACGCAAATAGTAGTTTTAATAAGTTCTACTGTAGCCTATGAAGCTATTCAGACCGGCTCTAGAGTGGTCATTATAAAGGATGCAGATAGTTATTTCTTAAAGGACTTATTCACCCATCCAAGTGTTTACCTTATTGAACAACCTGATGATTTACTTAGATTGGAGTTGAAAGAACCTGTGAATACGACTTATTTCGAAAAATTTGACGAGCACTTATTTCAATATTTTAAATAAACCTAGAATGATAAATAAAGGACGCTGATTTTTGATTAATCGGAGGTAATTATGTTTAATATTTTACTGACCGGTGGAGCCGGTTTCATAGGCAGTAATCTGGTTCATTATCTATTGAAAATGGATGATATTACTATTATTAACCTGGACAAGCTTACTTATGCAGGCAATATAGAGTCCCTGAAGGATGTGACGGATAATGAGCGACACATCTTTGTACAAGGAGACATAGGCGATCGGGAATTGGTTAAGAGCCTATTGACCAAATATCAACCTACTGCGGTAATGCATTTAGCAGCGGAATCCCATGTAGACAGGTCTATAGATGGCCCAGGGGAGTTTATTCAGACAAATGTGGTAGGGACATTTGAACTGCTAGAGGCTGTGCGGAGTTATTGGACCCAGCTGGAGGAAAAAGAGCAGCAGAGGTTTCGTTTCATACATATTTCAACCGATGAGGTCTACGGTTCTCTGGGCATGGAAGGCCTATTTACAGAAGAGTCGCGTTACCAGCCTAATTCTCCCTATTCAGCTTCCAAAGCAGCTTCCGACCATTTAGTAAGAGCCTATTACCATACCTATGGCTTGCCTACCATTATTACCAACTGCTCCAATAATTACGGCCCCCGGCAATTTCCAGAGAAATTAATTCCGCTAATGATATTAAATGCTCTTGAGGGTAAGCAGTTGCCGGTATATGGTACCGGGCAGAACGTTCGGGATTGGCTTTATGTGGAGGATCATTGCCGGGCTTTATATACAGTGTTGCGTGGGGGGAGACCAGGTGAGGTCTATAACATAGGCGGAAATAACGAAAAGACTAACCTGGAAGTAGTAAACACCATTTGCAGCGAATTGGATAAAATTAGACCACGTACAGATAAGCGGCAGTATAAGGAGCAGATTGTATTTGTCA
>JAAYQP010000052.1 GCA_012519195.1 Clostridiales bacterium
ATATTATTAGTGAACTACAATCTGCCGCAGCGGCAGCAGAACGAGTTTTTAAATTAATTGATGAAGCTCCAGAAGCACTGGATCAACCAGGGGCGGAAGAAATAAGGGAAACGGCAGGAGAGGTAGCCATACAAAATGTATCCTTTGGTTATTTGCCTGAGAAGATGATTATTAAGAACTTGTTTTTAAATGCCAGACCAGGGAGCCTGACAGCGATTGTTGGACCAACAGGTGCCGGAAAAACAACGATTATCAATCTACTCATGCGGTTTTATGAGGTCTGGGATGGTAATATCTTAGTGGATGGGAAAGATACGAAGGATATCACAAGGAACAGCCTTAGGAAAACGTATGCCATGGTGCTGCAGGATACCTGGCTCTTTGCTGGAACCATTTTTGATAATATTGCCTATGGTAAGGAGAATGCTACCATGGAGGAAGTGGTGGAGGTTGCGAAAATGGCTGGAATCCATTCCTTTATCAAAAGACTTCCCCAGGGATATCATACGATACTGAATGAAGACGGATTAAATCTATCAAAAGGTCAGAAACAGCTCTTAACCATTGCTAGGGCAATGCTTTTAGATGCAAAGATGCTAATCCTTGATGAAGCTACCTCCAATGTTGATACTAGAACAGAAATCAAAATTCAAAAAGCCATGCGTAAGCTAATGGAGCAGAAGACTTGCTTTGTAATCGCTCACCGTTTATCAACGATTCGGGAAGCGGATAATATTCTAGTCGTCGATCAAGGAAATATCGTTGAGCAGGGAACCCATAAAGAATTAATAATGAAAAAAGGATATTATTATAAATTGTATTATTCGCAATTTGAATAAAATATTTGAAACGCTCTTGAAAATATATAAGAGGCTGTAGCATTAATGATAAACTACAGCGCCTTCATAAAACTAATGTTTATCAAATGATAAGTTATCTAAAAAGCGTATGAATTATATCCAACGCAGACACGCTTTCGCTCGGTTCTCGCACATAGCGGTACATAAGGTTGTAACAGATTTTAAATCTGTCACAACCTAAGTACCGATGGCGAGAAACGGTCAGCTATGGATATAATTCATACGCTTTTCTTTTGGCTTAGATGTGATAAACATTGTAACATATGAAGACCTATAATTATGCAATTATTAAAAATGTTGTCTAAAATACATAAATTTTTTCATGTTAATACTTAAATATTGGCTAAAATAATCATTAGATGGTACAATGTTTCATAAGAAGTAAGAAATGTTGACATTTCTATTCAAAAACAATACCATAAACATAGGTGCTAGGAGAGCAGTGCTCTCTGAGCACAGATAGGAGTCAGTATGAAGAGTGTTTTAGTACGCCTGCAGGAATATGCGGGGCATGCCAGTGGAGCTGAAAAGGGAGTCATCCAGTATCTACTTAGGGAGCCAGAGAATGCTGTGAAATGTAATGTTCACCAGCTGGCCAAGATATCATTTTCTTCTCCATCTACCATCATTCGGCTTTGCCGAAAGCTTGGATTTCAGGGCTATAAGGATTTTCACAAATCTTTAATTTACGAAGTGGCATTACGTAAATCAGCGAATGAAGAAAAGAAGAAGGAGATTGAAAAAGAAGATTCCTTGGAAACAATTGTTGAA
>JAAYQP010000053.1 GCA_012519195.1 Clostridiales bacterium
CAAGATGAATTAGCAAACCAATTCACTTGTCATAAATAAAGGAGTTTGTCATGAATATACCTAAGGATCCCATAATTCTATTAAGTTATATCAATACCAAATTAAGAGATGAGTTTCCAACACTAGAGGATCTGTGCCTTAGCTTAAGCATCAATCAAACTCAGTTGGAAAATACGCTTTCCTCGATAGGATACAAATACGATTCAAAAAGTAATCGCTTCCTTCCTAATTAATAGAATTATAAGTTATATACTCCCTTTCTCTTTTTATAATTCTCATAAAAAGATAGAATCGTATAAAATACAAAGGCCCCTACAGTTGCACCAGCGGTATCTAATAGGACATCCATTAGTTCCCCACTCCGACCGGGTACAAATAATTGATGTAATTCATCCGATGCTGCGTAGATGGCAGAGATTAAGATCGAAAAGAAAATCAGGCGAAATCCTTTGTATCTTTTAACCCAGAGATGCAAGTCCACTGCAGCTGCTAAAGCCCCATACTCTATAAAATGGGCGCTTTTGCGAACCATGTGATGGATTAGGTCATAAATTACATACCTTTCCTCTTCAGAAAATTGCTGCCCTTTTATTTTCTCATAGTTATTAAAAACAAATTCTACAATAACTTGACTGCTTTGTGCTGATTCCTCTGCTGGTTTTGCAGAAAAGGAAAAGATTATAATCATAATTAATACAGCTGGCAGCCAAGATATATTTTTAAATTTCATGTAACCTCCGAATGTTAACCCATACCTTAGGGCAAACCATAAATTATTCTTTTGATATTATATGCGATTAGACTTGGAAAGGGTTAATTCCAAGTAATTAGGTAGTTTTCATCAATATTTTACTTCATGATAACATTCCCGATTTAAAATAGCAATAATTCAATACCGACATCTATTGAAGTGTTAGATTTTGATTGCTATAATCAGAGTTAGTGGTTTGAAACCTTGGTAAACAATTGGAAAGGAGTAATAAGTGAATGGTAGAATCATATAAAACTATATTAGAAGGCGGCTCCGGGGAAATTGTTATGAAAAAGTCGAGATTCATTGCTACTGTTTGTCCAGTTGAAACAGAGGAGGCAGCTAATGAATTCATTGAATCTATGAAAAAAAAGTATTGGGATGCAACCCATAATTGTTCCGCATATATTATTGGTACCAAAAATCCGATTATGCATTGTTCGGATGATGGAGAACCCAGTAAGACTGCCGGTAGACCAATGCTTGATATTTTAATTAATCATGAGCTAACGAATCTGGTAGTTGTCGTTACCCGTTACTTTGGTGGTACCTTATTGGGAACCGGTGGATTAGTAAAAGCATATCAGTCAGCAACCTTAGAAGGTCTTGAGCATTGCAAAATTATCACAAAGCAATTAGCAAACCGCTTAACCATAAGGACGGATTATAACTATATCGGAAAAATTCAATACTATCTTGCCCAGGATGATATTCCTACCTTATCCACAGATTATACAGACCTTGTACAACTAACCGTCCTAGTAACACCAGATTTAAAGCAAAGATTTACAAAAAAAATAGCCGAACTTACCAATGGTTCAGCTATTTTAGAAGATGAAGGCTTCGTGCATTATTCAATCATCGATCATAAAGTATGTATCTTCTAGAATTGGTCATATAACATTTTATTCTTATAATGTTATATGACTTTTTTACATTGACATTACACGAAAGATTATAGTATTTATAATTTATTATGTGAATTTAAGCGATAGATTATGTAGTTATATTCCTATTGTTATCATGTCATCAACAATTTCTACTAAGTGTATGGGCGTGACTTCATATTGAAAGAGTTTCTTAATGATGGATACTACCGTATCCTTTGAGTAAGAAATGCCACAAACCTCTTCCGTCTCTACCTGATTGTCAAGATGTTTTGTTATTCTTATTCCATAGTAAGGCTCTGCTTGTCCTGTCTGTGCCAACTCCTTTGTGAGGCAGTAATCAAGTTTCATCCTTCTGTCATCCTCTAATCTGACTTCTCCACTGTAAAGTAACTGCAACTGCTTCATTATTTATTACCCCCTTAGTTAAAATAATAACAGAAAATAACTGACAAAATACATTATACACAGAAAATATTAATTTTTAAAGCAAAATACAACGCACCAAACTATTGAGTTCGTTGTATTTCGACAAATATACATGTTTCGTGAATAAGTGTCTGTCGTTTTATGGTTTTGTATGCTAATTCATGTATAATATTTTTAATTTTCTAGAATTATTCGCCCTATTTGTATTATATTTTAGTTTGGTGTAACCATTTTTTGGATAAGATTTAGGAGGGCTTAATTTTATCTTTATTTCATGTCTGGTATTTGATATAATAAGGGGGCATGATATATGCATATGGAGGTTATCATGAATTATAGTAAAAAAGGAATCGAGAATAAACAAAATAACATAAAATCAACTTCAAAACGTTTGATTACCAAAACAAGGGTAGCTTTGTTTCGTCTCGTGATTGTATCCGTAGTCTTTCTGGCAATTGTAGGCTGCTTTGCCGGATTTGGATTTGTTAAAGGACTGGTTGATAGTGCTCCAGACATTTCGCAGATAGATGTTATCCCCACTGGATTTACAACCACAGTTTACGATCGTGAAGGGAATGAAATTGAGCATCTGATTGGAGCTCATTCGAATCGTGTTTACGTAACTATAGATCAAATTCCAGAGGTTATACAGAAAGCCTTCATTGCTATTGAAGATGAGCGGTTCTATGAACATGACGGGATTGATGTCAGGGGTATTTTCCGGGCTGCATTTAGCGGATTGACTTCAGGAGAGTTTGGACAGGGAGCCAGTACCATTACCCAACAGCTTCTCAAGAATCAGATTTTTGAAGGCGGCATGGAGAAAACTTTTAGCGAACGGTTAGAGCGTAAGATTCAGGAGCAATATCTGGCGATACAGTTAGAGGATCGACTAGACAAGGATACCATCCTGGAATATTATCTGAATACAATTAACCTCAGTTCCGGTACCTACGGTGTGCAAACAGCTTCAAAGCGATATTTTAACAAGGATGTTAGTGAATTAACCCTTTCAGAAGCAGCTGTAATTGCTGCAATCACCCAATATCCGGTTTATCATAATCCTATTACCTATCCTGAGAATAATGCTAAGCGTAGGAAAATGATATTGGATAAGATGCTAGAGTTTAATTATTGCACCCAAGAGGAATACGACGAGGCAATAGCGGATGATGTCTATGCCCGAATACAGTCTATTAATGAGGAGATGGATACGACATCCTACTATAGTTATTTCGTTGATGAATTAATCGAACAGGTTATGAAGGATCTGCAATCTGAATTAGGTTATACTGAGAACCAGGCAGCGAATTTAATTTATAGTGGAGGCCTATCAATCTATACCACACAAGACTCAACTGTTCAGGATATTTTAGATGATATTTATTCTAACGAAGAGAATTTTCCAGAGATGGGCATTTCTCTCTGGGAATTAACCTATGCCTTATCTATACAAAAGGATGATGCAAAGAAAACGACGATTCATTATCATAGTAATGATCTGCTAGAATATTATAAGGATTTTGATGATCCTGAAGGTCTCTACGTGGATGAGGGTTCCCGCAAGTTTTCTTTACTCTTTACGGATAAAGAAGATATGCAGAAAAAGATCGATGCCTTCCGAGATGCCATGGTAGAGGAAGGGGATACTATCTTGGGTGAGAAAATCACCATGACCATTCAACCACAATCTTCTTTTGTTGTAATGGATCAGTATACCGGTCATGTTGTTGCTATCATCGGTGGAAGAGGCGAAAAAACAGGAAATCGAACACTGAACCGTGCTACCAATACCGTTCGGCAGCCGGGTTCTACCTTTAAGATTTTGTCCACCTATCTTCCGGCTCTAGATACTGGAAAGTTCACCTTAGCAAGTGTAATCGATGACTCCGGTCCCTACTACTACCCAGGTACCGACAATGAGGTAAACAACTGGACCTCAACGAAAAAATATGAAGGTCTAAGCCCGATAAGGAGAGCGATTTATAATTCCATGAATATTGTTACAGTCAAAACCTTGGCTGAAGTTACACCGCAGGTAGGCTATGATTATCTTCTTAAACTAGGATTTACTTCCTTAGTTGATTCCCGAGTGGAAGAAGATGGTCGTGTGTTTTCTGATATTAAATTACCGATGGCCCTTGGTGGCCTTACCGACGGCGTAAGTAACCTTGAATTAACTGCTGCCTATGCAGCAATAGCCAATGGCGGAGTTTATACCGAACCAATCTTCTATACTAAGGTTTTAGATCATAACGGAAAGGTATTACTGGAAAAGAAGCCAAAGACAGAACAGGTAATGAAAGAATCTACTGCCTTCCTATTAACTGATGCCATGGAAGATGTCGTTACAAAAGGTACCGGAAAAAGTTATCGACTGACCGAAATTAATATGCCGGTAGCTGGAAAAACTGGATCCACCTCAGATTATAATGATCTATGGTTTAGTGGATATACTCCATACTACACAGCTTCCATATGGTCTGGTTTTGATAATAATCGTCCTCAGACGGAACGAAGCTATCAAAGAAGGCTTTGGAAGATCATTATGGAACAAATTCATATGGAGTTAAACTTAGAAACGAAATCTTTTACGATACCTGACTCAATCGTAAGTGCAAAGGTATGCTCCAAATCAGGTAAATTAGCAGTGGAAGGCCTGTGTGATCATTATTTAGGTGGAAATACGGTATATACAGAATACTTTGCCAAGGGTACGGAGCCTACAGAAAAATGCGATATCCATGTAAAAGCAACCATCTGTACCGAATCTAAAGCATTAGCTACCGAAAATTGTCCATTAAATGCCCAGAAAGAAGCTGTTTATATCAATAAAACAGAAACAGGTACAACTGCAGATACTCCATATTTACTTCCATCTGGTAAATGTAAGATTCATAAATCCCACGGTTCTTCCATATTTTATGATGATACAATCTATGAAAACGACCCAATCTACGAGGATGAACCATATTACGATGATGATTATTATCAGCAGAACAACTCCATTCTACCAGAGGAATATGAAGATCAAATCAATGATTTTTATTCCAATTATAGAAATTGGTAATCTATATGTTTAAATCGAAGAGGCCGTTGCAAAACAAATGCAACAGCCTCTTCTATCTATATTAAAAACCGTAACTTCGCCATGTTCTGACTTGGGTCAAGAATAACATTTTATTGTAGATTCAAAGGTCCAAAACTTATGGCGAAGTGGTACGATTTTTACCTTATGATTTCATTTTGGAATCAAAAAACCAGGATGCGATATAACTAAATATTAATGCCGAAGAAATGCCAACGGCAGAAGCCGTAAATCCGCCTTTAAAAATACCGATAAAACCTTCCTTATCAATGGCCTCCTTCACTCCCTTAAATAAGGCATTACCAAAACCAGTTAAAGGCACGCCGGCTCCAGCACCTGCCCATTCCGCAAAGGGCTCATAGACTCCTATAGCCCCCAGAACCGCTCCGGTACATACTAGAATAACCATAACCCTACCTGGCATGAGTTTTGTATTGTCCAATAAAATCTGGACCGCTGCACAGATTGCCCCTCCTACTAGAAATGCTTTTAAATATTCCATCTATTTCAGCTCCTTTACATAAACTTTATTACTCTGCTTCTACAATAACTGCATGGGCTATTCCAGGCATGGTCGCACCTTCGTTATAGCTAACCTTAGAATGCAGGGATCCTGTCGGAAGAAAGAGTACCCTCTTCCATTTACCTTCCTTCAATTGTTTTAAGACAAAACCTGTAAATGTAATTGCGGAACAGGCACATCCGCTTCCTCCGGCATGAGTATCCTGTTTCTCTTGATCAAAGATTTCTTTACCACAATCCATATGATTACTACTGATATCAATATTATGTTCTTTTAACAAATCAATTAAAATGTCAGAACCTACGTAACCTAAATCTCCGGTTATGATTTTATCATAATGATCTGGTTTTACTCCAAAATCCTCTAGATTCTGTTTTATGGTATCACAGGCTGCCGGGGCCATGGCGGCACCCATATTCATAGGATCCTTGATTCCATAATCCATGATTTTACCGGTTGTAATTCCCTTAACCCGTATTGTAGGTCCACTTGTGTTACTACAGTTTTGCTTAGCTAATATTACTGCTCCACTACCGGTTACTGTCCAGGAGGCTGAATAGGGACGCTGATTACCATAGTCTAAAGGAAAACGGAATTGTTTTTCTGCTCCCGCAAAATGGCTAGAAGTTACGGCAAGAACTTTATCAGCATATCCTCCATCTACAAGTATGGAGCCTATAGACATTGCTTCTCCCATGGTCGAGCAAGCACCAAATAGACCAAAGAAAGGAATCTGAAGTTCCGCCACGCCAAAGGAAGTTGCGATTAATTGACCCAGTAAATCACCTGCTAGGAGATACCGAATATCTTTATTGGATAAACCAGCCTTTTCTATTGCTTTTTCAGCAGCCTGCTTCATTAATTCACTTTCTGCTTCTTCCCAGGTATCTTTACCTACCATAGGATCTTCTTGGATAACATCAAAAAGAGACCCTAAGGGCCCTTCCCCTTCTTTTTTTCCAGCAACAGAGGAAGCCGAAATAATATATGGGGGATCATTAAATTCTATGCTTTGTTTACCGATATATTTAGTTTTTTTATTGTCTTTCTCAGACATATGCACAACTCCTTATGAAAATGATATTGTAGGGATAACTAATCTACATTCTTTATACCAGATTCTTTATACCACACCAAAGCGCTTTAATAGATAATAGATTAGTCCAAGGACCCAAGAGGAAAAAATACCATAAAGAATCACAGGACCAGCGATTGTAAAAATATTTACTCCAATTCCAAAGACCTGGCCTTCTTTTTTGTATTCCACTGCCGGAGCTGCCACAGAATTCGCAAAACCCGTAATTGGTACTAGGGTTCCTGCTCCACCAAACTTCGCTAGCTTCTGATAGATACCGATTCCGGTTAATAATATTGATAGAAAAACAAGCGTTACGGTATTATATAGCTTTGCTGTTTCCTTATCTAGGCCAAGAGACATATAATAGCTAATAAAGAACTGACCTATCGTGCAGATAATTCCTCCAACTATAAATGCCATAATCATGTTTTTTAATAGACTGTTTTTTGGTGTAACCTGTTTTACGTATTGATTATAATTTTCATTTCTCTTCTGCGTGTCTTTTTCCCTAACAACATTAGAGATACTTACTTTTTTATTGTTACTCATAACATCTCCTATCCGTCTGCTATAGCAGGCTATATTGAATTTGCAATAAGCGTTTACGAATACCAGGATTTTTTTAAATATTCATTGCGATTGAATGAACTAATGTACCATCAAATTCATCAACCCTTTCTTGCGTAAAATAACTTACACATAAAACTATGGCAACCACTGCTAGAATGATACAAGTTGTGATAAGAAGATAGTGTTTTTTTCTCACCGCAGTATTGGCTAAGCTAGCATTTTCCAATACAGTGTTTTCATCCTTACTATACATAGTATCTCTCCCATCTATAGATGTTATTTATAACCTTAGCCCCAAGTAAGTTCTACCCTAGGCAGATAACTTTTTTTCTATTGAATAAAATTAGAGTTTCGCTTGCGAAACTCTCGCGCCGAGCGCGTTCTGTCGTAGGCAGATAACTTCATCGTGTGCGAGTGCGCATCCTTGCGGAGCATTTTTTATTGAATAGGGCGCACTTTCCTATTCAACAAGAAAGTGTCTTCGACACTTCAACTCCCCTAGCCCCTCATTCATGAGGGGAATTAGGGGTTTCTTTTTGTGTCACTTTGCTTCATAATGGTCTTATGAGTATA
>JAAYQP010000054.1 GCA_012519195.1 Clostridiales bacterium
CATGAGGCTTATTTCGCATGCCCAAAAACATGAATTATAGCCACCAAACATTAAAATGGCTCTAAACACAGTAATGGAGTAGGATTCAAAAAATCCTACCCCAACTATTGCAAAAGAGCCTTTATTATATAGCAATCTGATCATAAAGAAAAGGGAATATTACAGCGATCAAACGATCGACTGTAGATTCCCTTAAAATTTATATTACTACGATTATTACAATCGGTCTCTATCCATCTGTCTTCATGGCTTCAATTGCACTGATTCTGGTTGCTCTTCTAGCAGGAAAATATCCAGACAAAAGCCCGACCATAATAGAAATCGCCAAGGCTGCTAATGGAAGATAGATCGGGACAATGGAAAAGGAGGTGTTTTCCATATCATACATATAATTTCCGGACATTAATGCCCCAAATAAAGGCTGGCCAAACTTGTTAATTAACCAGGAGGAGAGATAACCTAATCCAATTCCGATAATACCTCCAATGAAACCGATCATTGCTGCTTCAAAGAGGAACAATTTACGGATATCCTTAATCACACAGCCCAATACTTTCATAACACCAATTTCTTTGGTCCGCTCGTAAATTGACATTACCATAGTATTGGCAATACTAATGGCAGATACTAACATAGCAACTGCACCAAGAGCACCTAATACCAGTTGCAAGGTCTCCGATGCTTTCTGTAGAGGCTCCAAGAACTGCATTTGACTATAGGATTGATACCCCAGCTCTGCTATCTTGTCCTGTACCTCAATAACATTGTCGATATTATCTACGTTTAGCATGATCCGAGAATATTCATCCAGTAGCTTAACTTCCTTCTTTCGATCCTCTAACTTCAAGGTATTACAATACTTTAGATAGATTTCTTTAAAATATTCCATATCCATATAGGTATTATAATCAAACTCACCGTTGGTCTGCTCCATCTTTGCGATATTTTTTAACTGTAGGCTAAACTCTTTCTTTCTTTCATCCGTTGGATATCCTTGAAATTTAAGTGCGATTTTATCCCTCTCTAGGTCAACAACTTTCGTATTACGTCCCCTGGAATATGGATCCCAAAATTCATAGGGCATATTATAGCCAAAAATAATCCATGAACGTTCCTCAGTGGAGGGATATTCTCCCATGGTCAGATTCGGAAATTCAAAATCATCAAAACTTTCCATATCCATGGCAGTAATATAAGCCCATCCTTGATATTTTCCGGATTGCAACATAACATCCTTTTGAATAACAGGCGTTACCGCTCGGACATGATCGATCTGCTTAATTTGCTGTACTAGCTTATCATCAAGCTTTTGCTGCTTACTATCTACCCAATTTCCATTCTCGTCAAAGATATCGCCATAGGTGTTTACATATATGGTAGTTAGACCTCCCTGCTGCATTACCTGTGTTTCAAAATTATTCTCCATTCCATACCCAATAGAACGCATGATGATAATGGAAAGCGAACCAATAACAACACCTAGGACGGTTAGGATGGTCCTGGCTTTTCTACGAGAAAGGTTCTTTAGCCCCATGATCAAAATATCGCTAGTCCTCATATAGATCAATTCCTTTTTTTATTTTTCTTTTGGCTAGGATTGCACCCAATGCAATACTAACAAAAAGAACCGCTACGGATACCCCTATTACAAAAGTCCAAGATGATAATAATGGATCTTTAACCTCTGCCATTCCAGCTTCCATGCCTGGATCCATATACATCCCTTCTTCAAAGCTAGGATCACCGATCATTTCTCCATCAAGAAAGTCCTTCTCCATGGAAATTGCTTCTTCCAATCCATCCTGCTCTATTTCTGATAGATCGATATCTGCATTATCTTGGGCTTCTTCTTCCACCGAATTTTCTCCTTCTACTGAGTTTACTCCTTCCCCAGCATCCACATCAACCCCATCGGTCGTGGACTCTAAATTGGATATCACACTGGCAGAATTCTCAGCATCCGCAGCTTCAGCATCCGTGCCCATATCGGTCGCCTCCATATCTACTGCTTCGGTATTTTTTGTATCGTTATCTATGATTTCAGTCTCTGATGCAACTGTTGTCGTTTCTCCCGTTTCCATTTGCATTACTCCCTCCTCTGAAGTTGTGTTAATTATCATATCGCCTTCGGGTTCCAAGGTCTGATTAACGCTCACTCTATTCATGTGCTCCTCCATTCCGATTCCAAATGAAACTTTAATATTTAAGCACTAGTTTCTAATGCCATTATGAATGAAATCTGTAGTATAAACTCTATCCATCCTTAATTATTTTCGAATTCTTCCTTCCGTAACTTCGCTTTATAGATTTGAATTATAACCTTTCTGGATACCGGAACAAAAATTATAACGATAGCAACTAATAGAATTATAAATTGCCACATGGGCAAAATTTCCTTCTTACCCTCTACTAGATCCGGATTAAATACTTCCTCCCCAAAGCCAGGGTCCATGCTTGGGTCCCATTCCATTGCCCCTTGAACCATAGTCTCAAAATCCTTATCGAAATTGATCTCGTCTCCGTTGCTATCCTCAAAGGTTATATGTAAGATTCCTTTCGCTGTGCCTTCAACATTTGGTATAACATCAAATTCCACAAAGGAGGCACTGCCTGCTTCAACAGTCCCGATAAAATACATATTTCCATCGGCCTTCATGAAATCACCGTCTACGGTTACAATAACATTATTTAAAGGAGATTTCCCCATATTATAGAACTCAAAGGATAAGGTTGCAGGATTACCAACAATTACACTACCATCCCAAGAATATACATTGACATAGTCAACCACAGGCCTGGAGTTCTCTACCGCTTGTAGGTTAAGTTCCTCCACCCTGGTTTCACCAACTTCTCCGGTTGTTGGATTTGCCTCTATACCATCGTACTCATATTCAATCGTCAGTTTCAATGGATATGCCTTTGTTGTAGCATCTGCTTTTACTTTTAATTCCAATGATTTTTGCACAGTTTCCCCAGCCTCAATTCTACTGATAAAGAAACTGTTACTGCCCTGAGTAGGACTAAATATATTGTCCGCTTGCGCAACAGTTACTGTAATATTCTTAGCAGCTACTGAGGAGTGTGTGTTATGAATATCGAAGATAAAATTAAAGGTTGAACCAGCCCGGAG
>JAAYQP010000055.1 GCA_012519195.1 Clostridiales bacterium
GTTGTCTACTCAACCTAAAGAGGCGAAATACGTACATGGAAACATATCGAGGGGGTACTTTTGGAGCGAAATTTGGATTCGAAAATAGGCAGGGTTGAGTTGACAGATTAGATAACGGGCATTTTTGATAAGGTTGAGGAGACAGGATAGATGAAATTATTATCAGCACTCCCGCTTTATCTGTATTTTTCGAATAGATAACATATTTTGTTAAGCGATTTTCAATCCAATCTCCGCTAATAATCACCGAAATAGCGCTTGTACTTTTTTAAGGCAGGGTCATCAAAAATATCAAGATCTCCGTCCGTTTGCTTAAGAATAAGTTCACGGCATTTCTCAACACGATTGAGCATGGGTCCAACAATACCATTTGTTTGGTTTATATATGAATAGATATCATCAATACACGTAGGTATTTTATAGCCGTGCGAACAGCTGGCTATAATTACGCCAGCATCGCGCAAAGGAGCAATAATTTTCCGATATAGATAGTCACGACGAACCTTTCTATCAGAAAGGTCGGATAGAACTTTGATAATTTCGCCTGACGATACATACTTATTTGAATTAATATTACGAACCACGAACAACAAATGTCTTAAAAACAACAAGCGCATCCTTGTCTCTTCGTCATCTGTATCTTTGTGAGAGTCTATATATTGAGTTGCACAATGGTCGGCCAACGCATATATGTTTTCATCAAAGCTTTTATCTACCCCAACTCCGGCAAAATAGGGAGGATATGTACTCGGGAAATTGACGATCCCTCTAATTCTGCTTTGGAATATTTTTAGGACATCTGGAGCATTATTATCCAATAGGCGCTGCATGACTGAACCGGCAACAATATCTGCAATCTGTACTATCGGACTGTGTTTGCTGTTGACATAATCAAAATCATATTCGTTAAGCAAGTTTAGCTGTGGTCTGTGAGCACATACATATTCACGGTAACCGCTTTGAAATTCAGATAAACCATATTCATCTTCCACAATTTTTAGTTTTGGATATGCAGCATACATTTCTTCATATAGCTTTTGATGAAGAAACTTTATAAATGAATCTTTATAGTTAGTAAGAGGCGAATCCCGATAAAATTTTTGTTTATCCGCGATAAGAATAACAAGAGAAAAATCGAGATTCAGCAATTCAGTAAGTATCTTTATTCTACGCCTATGGTTATTGCCTATTAAACTAGACTTCATTTCTCCGGTTTGAAAACCGTTATTCTGACGGATTTTATCCGCTTCATTTTCAAGAGCACTAATATTCTCGTTTTTCACAACGACGGCACAAACAATATAATAGAGCGATGGGCCACCTGCTTCATAAGTTCGCTTAGCTTCAAAGTCAAATCCGAAGTTCCCGCACTCATCAATAAAAGCAGTTCGACCCGGTTGAAGTGCAAGGCTATTACTGCGTTCAATATCTTCAAATGATAACTGATACATAATAGCCCCCCTTCTTTTACTCAACAGTAACCTGACCGTTCATAAGCATGGGCAAAAGCCAGTCACGGAGATGTTCAAGTTCTATTGATTCAACATGCGTATTCCCCATTTTTGCAATCATTGGATGAATAATTGCGTTGAATCTTTGTAAAACGTATTCAGGAGGAATGGGTAATACAATATTGTATAGCATATCGTTGTTTAAGTTGTTTATATTTGTCCCAAGGCAGGTATTGCGGATATATGAATTGAAATATTTACTTCTAAAATATAGTGCGAGCCAAGAAAATGCACATGATTGTATTTCGATTTTTGAACAGAATGCACCAAAAGAACAGCCTATGTCTGCAGTAACAATTGCTGTTTTTCCAATGTGATCCTTACTCCCGCTTGACATGCAAATAAACACGTCGTTTTGCATTAGTAATTGATCTTTTGATATTTTGTTTTCCTTAACATAAACAACGTTATCATAATTTATATTGCCGTTTGCGATGTTGTTTGCACGTAAAAGGCATATGTATCCAGATGATTGCGCATCTTGCACGTCATCCTTTTCATAAGTAACACCGCGAATTACGTTAATGAATGGTTTAATTGTTCCAACATTCCACCCCTTAGGTATCTCCCTTTTTAGCTGCTCGTTCCATACCATTTCCCCACCGGAGGAACGGTAGGGCTTACCCTCAGCATTAGGAAAATCAAACTGAACGAACCAGTAGTCATAGATGGTTTTTGCCATCGCCTCAAGTTCGGCAATGATACGGTTGTTGAGTTCGATTTTATTATCAATAGATGAGAGTATATCAACAATTTTATTCTGGTGATGTATTTCCGGAATAGTAATTTCTATTTCTTCAAACGTTGTTTTAGGAAGAATTGGAGTTGTCGTGCATCCAGCAATTTGACGAAGATATTTCTTTTTGGGTAATAACCAATAATAAACATAGAACGGATTAATGCCCGGTTTAAAATTTGTTATATCATTTATTTGCTGATTAGTTGCACACTTTTCAGTGGTAATAGCAACATTTCCCATATCTGAACCAATACAGCCTACCAAAACACTTATACCATCAATTGTATTTGATGAAATAGATTGAAGTCCTGAACTACTTAAATAACGTTCAGTACTTTTAATTATATAGCCATTTAACAGATCCGAGGGGGTAACAAACATGTATTCATTACCAAAGTTTGATGCTTTTTTAGTTGAGGGAGTTTTACCTGTAACGACCGTACCAATATATTTTATTTTTACAGAAGAAAAGTTAATCATAATGCAATTCTCCTAAAACTTTTTTAATTTTGCTTTCTAATTCTCGCCCTTCTGCAAACAAACTCTCAAGTCTTAAAGAAAAATCTGCCATCTTCTCTGCAAATTCCTCTGGAGTCATTTCTATATGCTCGATTTTTACTTCAAAATACTGCCCCGCGCTAAAAGAAAGCTTTTTTGCCTTGATATCTTCATAATCCACAACCACA
>JAAYQP010000056.1 GCA_012519195.1 Clostridiales bacterium
TCTTCTCCACATTTGAGGCCAGATTTCTCAAGAATTGGTTTTAATAATTCTTCTGTGGTCCCAGGATATGTAGTAGATTCAAGAACTATCAACATATCTTTATGCATGTATGGAACAATGCTTTCAGCGGATGCTTTAACATAACTAATATCTGGTTGTTGGTATGCATCCAGTGGCGTTGGCACACATATAGCAACACAATCTGCTGATGCAACTTTAGCAAAATCCGTTGTAGCAGATAATAACCCTGACTTAACTATTTCTTCAAGATCCTCATTAACAACATCACCAATATAGTTCTTACCTGCATTGACCATTTCAACTTTCGATTCTTGAACGTCAAATCCTATGGTCTTAAATCCCGCTTTAGCTTTTTCTACCGCTAAAGGAAGTCCTACATAGCCTAATCCTACTACACCAAGAGTTGCCGTCTTGTCCATTAACTTCTTTTTGATACTATTCATTGATTTTCCCTCCATTTACTATTGCCTTACATATATTTAATGCCGCATTTCCTTCACCGAAAGACTTAGGCTGTGGATGCTGTAAACATGCTAATTCACGTTGCACCTTTGCTTTAATCTCATTGACATCTATCTGACTTAAGACATTCCATGAATTTTCTAATGTTTCAGTCCATTCAGTTTGGTCCCTTAGCGTTGTGCATGGAGTCTTAAGGAAATATGCTTCTTTTTGTAATCCCCCCGAATCAGTTACTATCATATATGCATTTGAAGTTAAATAGAGCATTAATAGATAACCAACAGGTTTGATTATTATGATATTTTTCATATTAAGATCAAGATTTTCTATTAATTTTCTTGTTCTCGGATGAAGTGGTAATAACACAGGCTTGTCCAACTCACTAAATGCTTTGAAAATATTTGAAAGTTTTTCTGGATTGTCAGTATTTTCAGCTCTATGAATGGTCGTTAAGTAATATTCATTTTCACTAATTTTGCTTATTTCACCATTTTCTCTTACTATTTCATCGAACCATAATCCATTAGAATATTTTTCATTCGCTATACCAATATTTCTAAGTACGGTATCATACATAATATCCCCGGTATTTGCTACTCCAGCTGTAATACCTTCTTTTTTAAGATTATCTACTGCAGTTTGTGTAGGACACAACAACATATCAGAAATATGATCTGTCAAAATTCTATTCTGCTCTTCTGGCATTAATTTGTTATAACTGCGAAGACCTGCTTCTACATGATAAACTGGGATATGAAGCTTGCTAGCAGCTAAAGCTCCTGCAAGAGTTGAATTTGTATCTCCATAAACTAGAAGACCATCCGGTTTCTCTTTAAGAATTATTTCTTCAATTCCTTCTAGCATACTTGCCGTTTGTTTTCCATGGCTACCCGATCCTACACCTAAGTTATAATCCGGTTTAGGAATTCCTAACTCATCAAAAAATATTTCTGACATATTTACATCATAATGTTGTCCTGTATGTACAAGAACTTCTTCATTTTTCTTTCTGAACTCTTCCGAAAACGGTGCAGCTTTAATAAACTGTGGCCGAGCACCTATTATTGTAATTAATTTCATTTTATACACCTTCTTAATATGATAATTTATTAGTTTCACTGTTGTTAATTAGAAAATTAAGAACAGGTTTAGTCATATTATCTATACCACAATGCTCATTAGCAAATTTTCTTATATTATTTATTACGTCTATATTTGATTCATTATTGTGATAAATCCGATCATGAAATTTAATTATTTTCTCGATACTTATATTTGATTCATCTGCAGGAAATCGTTCTACAAAGGTAAACTGCTGTCCTTCTAAGATATCTATTTTACTTGCTGTAATCATTGGTAATCCCTTAGCCAAATATTCTCGTGACTTTAGAAAACTACCACATTCCACGCCTATTCTATGGAGCCCTAATGAAGCCACACCAAGATCAAAGCCATTGTAAAGCTCATCCAATTTAGATGAATTTATCATTCCATGAAACTTTACTACTTTCTCTAAATTCATATCAGTTACTATTTTTTCATACTTTTTTAAGTCTGGTCCCTCACCTACCAAATGCAAAACAACGTTTCTAGTCTGTTTACTATTTGCATAATATTCCCTTAATCCAAATAATAACCGTTCATAAGCATGTGCA
>JAAYQP010000057.1 GCA_012519195.1 Clostridiales bacterium
TTAAGCACGAGACGGGATTCGAACCCGCGGCCCTCGCCTTGGCAAGGCGATGCTCCACCACTGAGCCACTCGTGCATATTATGTTGTGCTTGTTTACGATGTTTCGTAAGCACATGACATAATATACTATAAAATAAAAAGCTTGTCAATAGTAATTTTTAAATTATTAAAATATTTTGTATTTTATATTTTATTTGTATAATTCACCCAATTGTAATGGTTAAAACGTATTGATTGTTTTGAAAAGGCTTATTCTTTAATGATTCCAATTTGGAGATCGATACATCCACCCAAAGTTCTTCTGCAGCAATTAGAACATTGGCTAGCATAACACCGATGTCGATCATGTTACTAGTATCCATCATCTTATAGAGCAATACATTCTTTCTGGTAAATACGTGAATTCGATTTTTATATACTACGAACCGCCAGGGTTGGTTGTTTAATCCGGAGGGAGATAAGCGGGCAGCAGTGATCAGCTGACGAATATTCGAATTCACATCCTCCTTATACACAACAATATCCTCTTCTGGTAAACGCTTTGCATCCATGTTATTTCGATATAAGGGTACGGCCGGTTTACCAAAGGCAAGGGCTATGACATAATCATACTTCATTGTTGATTTTAAGCCTCTGCCGGGATTGGCAAGCCCAACAAAGCAAGTTCCCAAGCCTTTCGATGTAATATATAAGCTTAATTGCTGCATCATGAAACCAGCATTTAATAAATAATCTTCTCCCTTTTCTGATGATATACAGATATAGTAGGGAGCCTTGACTGAAAATGGCCCACGGAAGCCTTGCTTTGTTTCAATATTGCTCACCAATTTAAATTCTACAGCCACATCATCAACAAATTTGGGAAGTGAATCTGCAAATTCTAAAATATCTGCAATTACATCCCATTCTACTTTTTCATTTAAGTAATGTCGAACTGATTTTCTCTTAAAAATCGCTTCATACATATTCATAGTGTGATCCTTCTTCCTTACTGTTTGGGTGTATTTGTGACTTTTTCCCTAAAATGCAAGGGAGACATGCCATAATATTTTTTAAATAATTTACTAAAATGGTATACATCATGATAACCCACTTGGTAGGCGATGCTTTTTATACTTCCACTATTACCTTGGAGAAGTATTTTGCTTGCTCTTTCCAAACGGATTCGAATCAAATAATTAATCGGGGATTCCCCAGTCTCTTCTTTAAATAACTTTGAAATATATACTGGGCTTAGATACATATTATGTGCAATTTGTTCCAAAGATATCTTTTGTTCATAGTTTTCATTTAAATAATTTTTGATTCGATCTACAATATGACTCTTATTTGTAGTTTTATAATTAGCTTTATACATAGGCCTTTCCACATCATATGAACTCTCATACGATTAATTAGTAATATTATATTATTTGGCATTTATCCTTATGGCTTAATCAATTATTTTGTTATTAATTATTATAACATTGAAGGTCGAAATAGTTAATTGATTTTTCATATATTTTTTCAAATATGACCAATTACCTATTCTTGATTGTTCCAAACCTGGTATAAGCTGGGACTAAAGTCAGAGTTGTTATATTTGTAATATTTTGAAAGACTGAAAACACTAAAATAATACAAAAGAAAGGTTAGAATCTACATTTTTTTTATTGACAACAGGTCTATAATGGTATAATCTTTAGAATTCATGTTAGCATCTTTAGGAGGATAAAAAATGACAGCAAGGAAATGGTTTCTTTCTTTTTTGAGAAAGTATTATGGACGATTGGCCTTTGCCACGGTTCTTGTCACGATTACCTGTGTGATGGCTATTGTTAATCCACAGATTTCAGGAATTGTCGTAGATGATATCATTAAGGGTGGAAACCGCGACAAGTTACCCATAATGGTGTTTCTTATGATCGGGGCAACTCTTCTTAGGGCAGTACTGAAATATTGGTTTCTGCTTATTTTTGAAAAATCATCCCAGGGTACTTTGTATTCCATGCGTGATTATGTATATAGAAGATTATTAGCCCAAGATTTTAGCTTTTATAATAATAATAGGACGGGTGATCTGATGTCTCGTATGACCGGTGACATGGATGCAATCCGTCATTTTGTTGCCTATGTTACTTATTGTATCTATGAGAATAGTCTGCTTTTTATTATTGCACTGGTTATGATTTTCGTAGCAGATTACCGTTTGGCTCTCTGCATGATAGCGGTAATGCCGATTACCGTATGGGCGACAGGAAAGCAGTTGAAAGAGGTAAAGCCGGCTTTCCATAATATTCGAAAACATTTTTCCAGCTTGAATACCTTTGTTCAGGAAAATGTCAGTGGTAACCGGGTGGTTAAGGCCTTTGCCAAAGAGGATTTTGAGATTGAAAAGTTTAATAAGGAAAATGATGGCTTTCGAGATGCTGAGTTAGCCGCGACAGATATATGGAAGAAATATGTTCCTCTATTCGAATTTATGGCAAATGTCCTTACTGTAATTTTATATCTGGTTGGCGGTATAATGGTAATTAAAAAGCATATGACATTAGGTACCATGGTTACAGTAAGTGGTTATCTTTGGATGCTAAATAACCCTCTTCGACAGGCAGGATGGCTTGCGAACGATTATCAGAGATTTGTTACCTCTGTAGAGAAAATTAATTCCACAGTGATGATGGAGCCTAAGATAATAAAACCAGAAAATGCAGTTAATAAGAAAAGGTTTGATGGCGAAATTGAATTTTCCCACGTATGCTATCGGGCTGAGGATGATGTGATCCTAAAGGATATTAATTTCCATGTAAAGCCAGGGGAAACTATAGGAATTATAGGGGCAACTGGTTCTGGTAAATCGACCTTAATGAATTTACTTTGCCGTTTCTATGATGTAACGAGTGGTGAGATTAAGATTGACGGTATCAATGTGAAGCAATTAGATCTTTATTCAATCCGTAATAATATAGGATTAGCAATGCAGGATGTATTCCTCTTCTCAGATACGATTGAAGGTAATATTGCCTATGGACGCCCGGATTGTAGCTTTGAAGAGGTGGTAGCAGCTGCGAAAATAGCAGATGCCCATGATTTTATCATGCAAATGCCTGAGGGCTATGATACCATTGTTGGTGAACGGGGCGTTGGATTATCCGGTGGACAAAAGCAAAGAA
>JAAYQP010000058.1 GCA_012519195.1 Clostridiales bacterium
CGCTACAAAAGGAAGATTACAGTTCACAGCCCGAATAGTAATAGAAGCAAAGATTCGACAAAGGGTTTTCGAGCGGAGTATTTGCATTCGTCAGTACTTAGGCTCAGAACAATCATCATTTACATTGAATGAATAGATGTGTTAAAATGTTAGAAAGGTAAATATTTGCATCTCGGTAATATCATATAGCTCTTTAATAGAATAGGGAGGAGAATGCTATGTATACAGTTAGTCTAGTTAGTTTAATTGAAAAGATGGATCTGGCGAATTGTACTCCGGATATTGATATTAATAGTATTAAGATATCGCAGCCCGATGTAAATCGACCTGCTCTGCAATTAGCCGGGTTCTTTGACCATTTTGATTCCGAAAGAGTACAGGTAATCGGCCATGTAGAGCGGGCCTATATGGAGCATATGGATAGAGAAGAGGGACTTAAGAATTTGAGCCGTTTGATGGACTATAAGGTACCCTGTATTGTTTTTAGTCGAAGTATGGAAATTAAACCAGAGATTATTAAAATGGGAACGGAAAAAGGTGTTCCTATACTGAAAACTTCAAAAACAACCTCTTCCTTTATGGCAGAAGTGATCCGCTGGTTGAATGTAGAGTTGGCTCCAAGGATTACCATCCATGGTGGCTTGGTCGATGTCTATGGTGAAGGTATTCTGATTATGGGAGAGAGTGGTATTGGTAAAAGTGAAGCTGCCTTGGAGCTGATCAAGAGAGGACATCGACTGGTTACGGATGATGTCGTAGAAATTAAGAAGGTAAGTGACGAGACATTAATTGGAACCTCTCCAGATATAACAAGACATTTTATTGAGCTTCGTGGAATTGGTATTATCGATGTTAAAACCTTATTCGGTGTAGAAAGCGTTAAGAATACTCAATCCATCGATCTGGTAATTAAACTGGAGGAATGGAATAAGGATAGACAATATGATCGACTAGGGTTAGAGGAGCAATATATTGAATTCCTCGGTAATAAAGTGGTCTGCCATTCAATACCAATACGTCCAGGTAGAAATCTGGCAGTCATATGTGAATCTGCAGCAGTGAACCACCGTCAGAAAAAAATGGGCTACAATGCTGCCCAGGAGCTCTATAATCGTGTTACGAACAGCCTAAAAAAGAGTGGAAAGTAATCCACAAATTATATAGAATAGAAAGGTAAGAGAGTAATGAAAGTATGTTTTGGTGTTGATATTGGGGGTACCGCAGTTAAAGTCGGACTATTTAATCAAGATGGAAAACTGTTAAATAAGTGGAGTTTTCCTACCAGAAAAACGGAGTATGGTAAGGATATCGTTGCAGATGCAGCAGAATTTATTAATGAAAAAATAAAAGAGTTAAATTTAAATCGCGAGGATGTCCTTGGTGTTGGTGTTGGAATACCAGGACCAGTTACAAAAGATGGGGATGTATTAGAGTTAGCAAACCTCGGGAAGGGATATTTTAGTATCGTTGAGGAGATGAAGAGCCGTACCGGATTTGAGGTTAAGGCGGCTAATGATGCGAACGTTGCGGCCTTAGGTGAGTTGTGGCAAGGCGGCGGCAAAGGCTATCAGAACATGGTCTTTGTTACCCTTGGGACCGGCGTTGGCGGTGGTATTATACTTAACGGTTCAATTCTACCTGGTAGTAATGGAGCAGGTGGAGAAATCGGTCATATATATGTAAATCGAGAGGAAACCCTGACCTGTGGTTGTGGAAGACAGGGTTGTTTGGAGCAGTATGCTTCCGCAACGGGCATTGTTCGATTGGCTAAAAACCTATTAAACAATAGTGAGGAACCCTCCAAGCTGCGTCAGATGGAAGAGATCAGTGCAAAATCAATCTTTGATTGTGCAAAGGAAGGAGATTCCCTAGCGATGGCAGTTGTGGATAAGGCATGCTATTATCTGGGCATTGCATTCTCCCATATCGCACAGGTGATTGATCCTGAGGCCTTTGTTATTGGTGGTGGAGTTTCAAAAGCAGGAGAGATACTAACCG
>JAAYQP010000005.1 GCA_012519195.1 Clostridiales bacterium
GGATAAAATGGATGAAAATAATGATGTTCCTTAAAATAGATGGTTAGATTGAATTAAATGGCAAAAACGGAAGGGATAACAGGAAATAAAGTCGTTCCATAGAAGAGGTTTTAAAGGGATAAGGATTAAGGGAAAAGGGAAATGGAGAGTAAGATAAAATCCTTCGTAATCAGCATGACAAGTAGATTATGAAGGATTGATCTATTAAAATGATGCTTTTTCTCTTGTCAGGTATACCCGTCTGTGCAGTACCGGCAGAGCCAATTGATAATGAGGCAATCTTAGAACTTATACCCGATGAATTAACAAGGGGGTTTATCGGTTTTATTCTTGAAACTTACGATGAGAACAAGAATCTAAGTCCGAAAGAATTTAAGGAAAAATTGCTGGAAGCCCATCTTATACCTGATTCTATGGGCTATATAAAAGAAGACGGAATGGTTCTGTACGATGTTAACCGCAAATATTATCCTTATCCGGTAACTGTCTCGTTTGGCGAGGTAACAAAAATAGAATATGAGCATTATATATTTATTCTTACTCCGGATAAAAAGATAATTACATTTAGCGAAGACGATTTTTTCAGTCTATATAGTATCGAACAATTTCTTGGCAGTATCTTGGTAAAAGACTGGGGTATCTCCGACCTGGGTTCTATTGCTTCAAGACTGTTTTTCAAGATATTCAATTCAAATTTTAATGATCTTACAATTCAGGAATTAACTGAAAATATTCTATATAACGGGTACTCACAAGTAACCCTAGATAAAGATAATGCAAAAATAACAAATGGCTCACCGCCAATTTTTGTAAAGTTTTATCAGGATGATGGAAAAACAATAGAATTATCACATAAAAATACAACTATTAAGGTTAAACTTGCCAAAGACCAAAGTATCAAATTTCCAGATAATAATTTTGGTATGAATATTAACAATCAATTGTTTGATATTACTGTTGACATGACTGATACTGCACCTGATAAAAAACTGCTGGACTTTAATTTGGTAGACAGAACCAATGATACCAGCTTTAAAGCTTATTTTGAATGGAGGAATTTGATAGACCGGGTTAATAGTGATATTTATTTTTATGGCAGACAAATATCACAATCAATTGAAGAATCGTCCGAGTTGGTTTTGGACAGAGTCAAAGGGAAATCTATAATTAATGACGATTATGTTAAAATTGAACTTAGCTGTATTAATGAACCCTTTGATACGTCCTTCGAGATGAAAAAGGATGGCAATAACCTGTTAACAACATATCGTTTAAAGTATAAACATGATGTAGTAAGAACCATGCTTAGTTACCTGTTCCACGTTGAATTTGATGATGATCTGTTGCCTGCCGCTTCTCTTTTGCTGAATGAACTAGCAAATGGCAAGAGATTTGGCCAGGAGGATTTAGACCAGTTATTGTCAGACCGTTATCCGGGGAAATATATTGTTGACGGGAAAATTATATATGACAAGGATGATGTGAATGATAATAATCCGGACAATTTTAGAGTATTTATATCCCCAAACGGTTATTCCTTGTCAAAAGGCAACAACATGATCAACATAACCCCTGACGGGACTATATTTATTCATACAATGCGGAGAGCTCGAACCAACCAAGTGGATCTTCTTCCTGGTATAAAGAGTGAGATCATGCATGCCAATATCGCACAGAAATTGTATGAGGGTATGTATTTGCTCAATATTGATGCAGCGACAAGAAACAAAATTATGAACGAGTACAGAAAAAAGTGGAATGATAATCTTAAAGCAGAATATTTAAAAGCAGAAGAAGCACCACCCATCGATTATTCTTCAGTGCCTGCAGCTGAGATACCTGTTTATGATTATGATTCAGATGAAGTATCCTCTCCGGATTTTTCGGAAAACGGTGTAACTGCCACTTTTTATTTGGCAGGCGTGAAGGTAATTGATGGTTACGGAAATGAACTGAACGTTTTCGCCGAAGATATAGAGATAAGAACGAACATGGCTAGAATCCCTGAAAGACAGGAAACATCCAATATTTTACCGGAGGATACAAAGGAAGATGCAAATGTGAATGAGCCTGACAGTACATCGGCCGATACACAAGTATATAAAACAGAAACGGACAAGAAAGAAGAAAGTGTAAAAAAGGGCAGTGTATTGCCTTATATAGCGACGTCTGCCATGTTGATTGCCGGAGTAGGGTTGTTTTCCTATTTCAAGTTTATTAAAAAAAGTTGAAACGGGGTTGATATTCCCTAAGGTCAGACGAAGAGGAAATAAAGCAGCATATTTATTCTATTCAGCATCGAGGACATACCTATGCCTGTGGAGACGGTTCCCAACGAACCGTCTCCGTGACAGAACTTGTAACAATAATGAATTACAGATCATACATCCGTACATGAGCAGTTTCAGCATACCAGCCGGATTGTATGCTGGCCTGTCAGGATGAATATCTTCATCTTTTTTAAAACCTAATGCCTCTGAATCAAGTGAGGCTGCAAAAACGTCAACGATTCTTGCTTGGTTATTTTCAGTTATATGGTCATCTATATATTCAAGGAAAGGGATTTTTCTTTTTTTGTCGACACTTTTCATGGAATTTCCGGGGAAGAATTGTTGGCAGGAGAGAATTTGACGATTTGGAAGAAACAAAGGCAGTATTTGGAAGAAGTGAAAAATTTCAATAATAGCAGGAGATTACACCGGGAACTTGAGTTAGATGCTCTAAGACGAGTGTACATAGATTGAAAAAATTAAAACAGGATTGTGAAAGAAAGAGCAAGTTAATGCTCAATATTAAGAGATCAAGGCAGCTAGCGTTTACAAATTTGTTAAATTGAGCAAAGAAAAAATATGTTCCATGTAGAAGGATTTTGCAAAAAAAAGTAGAATTATAAATAACTAA
>JAAYQP010000059.1 GCA_012519195.1 Clostridiales bacterium
ATAAACCTTCCCAGCATCATATTTATTCCGCGCAATCTAAATGCTGGGTGGGTTTAGAAAGGCGCCTTAAGCTATCCCTTTGCACACAAACATAAATGCTTTGATACATGGTATCCCAAAGGGGAGCTTGAAGCCTGAATAAACCTTCCCAGCTTCACATTATTCCGCACAATCTAAATGCTGGGTGGGTTTATCCAAAATCCATTCAATCCCCCCAATACTTCTGATCCAAACTCCTATAGCAGATCGCCTCACTGATATGCTTACAATTAATCAGTTCACTCTGGTCTAAATCAGCAATCGTTCTGGCCACTTTTAAGATTCTGTGATATGCCCTGGCACTGAGGTTCATCTTGTCACAAGCTTGTTCCAACAGCTTCTTTTCCTTATTATCTAGGTTGCAGTAATTTTTTATCGACCTAGGTGACAATTGCGAATTAAAAAGTATATTCTGTCCCCGATAGCGTTCGATTTGCATCGCTCTTGCCCCATGAATCCTCCTTCTTATCTCCTCTGAGCTTTCTTCCTCCATCTTTCGATCCAAATCCTGATATTTGACGGGAAGAGCTTCTATACAAAGATCAAATCGATCCAGTAGGGGCTGGGAAATCCGATTCAGATACCTTTTAACCTCATTGATCGAACAATTACATCTGTTTCGATCCGGATAAAAGCCACAATTACAAGGGTTCATGGCGGCAACAAGCATCACCCCGGCTGGAAAACGAAAGCTTGCATTCAGTCGGGAAATGGTTACCGTTTTATCTTCCAAGGGCTGTCGTAGGACTTCAATGGTTTTTTTATGAAACTCGGGTAATTCATCCAGAAATAGGACACCAAGATGGGCCAGACTGACTTCACCGGGCTTTGGGTTATGGCCTCCTCCTACCAGAGCTGAAGTGGTTATGGTATGATGAGGAGCACGAAATGGACGTTTTAGAATTAATCCCTCTTGGTCCAATAAGCCGGCGATACTATAGATTTTAGAGATTTCTAAACTTTCATCAAAGGATAGCTCCGGCATGATTGTTGGTATTCTTTTAGCCAACATTGTTTTACCAGAGCCTGGAGGACCTATCATGAGTAAATTGTGCATTCCCGAAACCGCAATTTCGATGGCCCGTTTTGCCGCCTTCTGACCGGCTACTTCGGAAAAATCAAGCTCGTCCTCCTCTTGATTGGTCTTAAATATTTTTATAATATCCACATATTCCGGTGCTATATCTATCTCCTTATTTAATAGGGCAACCACTTCTTTCAAACTGGATACACCATATACTTCAATATTACCCACAACAGCACCCTCTTTGGCATTTTCCTTCGGAACGATGCATTTTGCAAAACCCTGCTGCTGTGCCGAGTATACGATGGGTAGGACGCCGTTTACTTTACGGATTGATCCATCTAAACTAAGTTCCCCTATGATCAGGATATCTTTAAGATTTTCATCTGGAATACGGCCAAAAGCCGCGAGAATAGCGATCGCTACCGCTAAATCGAAGACAGTACCCTCTTTGCGGATATCTGCTGGTGATAGATTAACAGTGATTCGTTTGGGTGGAAGGCGAAAACCAGAGTTCTTTAGTGCAACCCGGACTCTCTCCCTAGCTTCCTTTACTTCAGAGCCAAGGTAACCAACCATATCAAAAATTGGAAGTCCTTCGCTGATGTCTGCCTCCACAGAAACAATCAAGCCGTCAATCCCATGAATTGTCGCACTATATGCTTTACTAAACATAGAATATTTTATTGCTCCTTCCTTGTCTCTCCCACAATGAAGGAATCATTTGCTTAAGGGTAGTATAGCAAATGAGGAAATATATGGCAAGATTATTCTTCCAAACTCTTTTGCTTTGCGCATTTTATCGAATATTTCCTTTGTCTCCTCAGCATTACCATATACCTTCCAACATTCCTGGTAAAGGTAATTCTTCCCCTTATGACGAATAAAGCCTTCAACATCCTCATAAGGATAACCCAGCAGAATCCCGATTTCATGGGGAAATTCTAACCCCTTCTCTTTATAACTCTGATATCTCTTTTTTAAATGTTGGATGGCATATTCAATAGAAATGGCTTTCTTTGTATAGCCAAATTGATATAAGAACTTTTGATTCTGTTCCCTATGAAGTGTTTTCTGCAATAATTCAGGATAATAGATTAAAACAAAAAGCATGGTATCATTCTGATATAGAATCCGAATTCTGCAACCAAAGAAGCCGGTTAATTGAACTAATCCGCTGATAAATTCGGTCTGATCTTGAATAAACCTAAGATAGACCGAGAGTGTATTGGATGGTTTTATATGCAATAAAACTGGCATACAATGCTCAGCCAAAAGACGGGTAATGTAACTGCTTGTACTATTGACAATATTCTTGTATTTTGAATACTGCATTGATAGCATCTCCTAACTTTAGAACATATCTTGACTGTAATTTCCTAATTAGGATATGTAAAGCCTTCCTCTAAAATACAGTAAACTAATTTCATATCTGTTAAATGGATAACTTTTTCCATAGAGTGAGACTTTATTCAATGATTCGCATATAATAAAGCAAGAAATAATACGGGTGATTGTATGCGCATTTGTGAATTAAGGGAGAAAGAAGTAATTAATTGTAGAGATTGTGTAAGACTTGGTTATGTTTGTGATATAGAATTTGATATTTGCACCGGATGTATAACCCATATTATTGTGCCGGGACCATGTAAAGTTTGGGGGATCCTTGGGAGGGATCATGAATATGTCATAAGTACCTGTCACATTAAGCAGATTGGTGTCGACATCATTCTGGTAGATGTCGATGCAGAAAAATGTTTGGTCAAATGTATTTGACAGAAAAATGGAATATTTCTTAATATTTTGCAAATTTACTTGACCATCTTGACAAAGTCCAATATAATCAATGTGTAATTATCTAAGAGAACATGATTTACTTTTCTCTTGCAGAAGGAACCTAAGCATCTCAATATCATCCCTATTATAATTGTGCTGTGGAATGGGAGTCTGCTAGTGTTCTAAGCCATATTAATTAAGTACAAGCTTATGATCATTACCCTTAATTAATAATGGCAAAAGGCAATACAGATTAGGAGGATTGAATTATGAAATGTCCATTTTGTGGCCATGATAGTACCCGTGTAATTGATTCTAGACCTGCTGATGATAACAACTCTATACGGAGAAGACGACAATGTGATGACTGTCAGAGAAGATTTACTACATATGAAAAAATGGAATCGATTCCGCTTGTTGTTATTAAAAAAGATAATAACCGTGAGCCTTATGATCGGGCAAAGATAGAATCTGGCGTATTCCGATCCTGTCATAAAAGGCCTATCTCTGTAGATCAAATCACTGCTGTTGTCGATGAGATAGAAACCATGATTTTCAATCGGGAAGAGAAAGAAATCCCAAGTCATATTATAGGTGAAATTGTTATGGACAAATTAAAGGTATTAGATCCAGTAGCCTATGTAAGATTTGCTTCGGTTTATCGCGAATTTAAAGACGTAAGTACCTTCATGGAAGAATTAAAAAAAATCTTAGATAATTAGAAAATGAAAGCCAAATAATGAATCATTAAAAAATGAAGAATTAAAATATAGATCTATGACCATGAATACATAAGACATTAAAATAATGTTTATCAAGATAAAAATACCGGTTTTTCCGGTATTTTTATCTTTCTTTAATTCGTTACATTTCTAAATATACAAAATCTTTAATATTACTTAATTCCATCCACAATATCTTTATTCATAGCTATCCCTAAGACTACGAACTAATAATTGTTTCGCTAGCTCTTCTGAATTTTCCAGTTTTGAACCGAATAGATCCGATTTCTTCAACTCTACACGCTTTCCTTCCTTAGCTGTGAGGTGGAAATAATTATCACTAAATATTGCATCGGTTTCTGCAAAATCCAGTTCAACAAAGCATGCTAATCGCTCAGAGGATAAGCTAATGATATAGTGATCCTCCTCTTCATCTACTTGATACTGAATCTTCGGTTCTTCTAAATCAAGATGTTTATAAGGCTTAAAGAGTTCAATTTCAGTGCTTTCCTCGCCATTTTCATAGATGAATACAGCCTCAACAAAAACCTTACTCTCCTGTCCCTTTACCAAATCCTCATAATCCTCCTTACATACCGCTAAGGAAGAAAGTGCGGGCACGGTTACGGAATAGGTTTTCTTGTCAAGTATGGTAAAGTCCATAGTCTTTAAGGTAAGGATAACTTCACATTTCGTATCCTTTAAAGTTTCATTCTGTATATGAGCCTCAATCACCCTGTCGGTCCTTTCCAGACTGCCTGCAATCGGTGCATAGAAATTCTTAGCCATATAGTGAAGGGCCTTCCAGCGGCCATAATAATCAATACTTGACCAGGAAGCAACCGGCCAATTATCATTTAGCTGCCAATAAAGGGAACCCATACAGCGACCGCGATTTCTTCTCCAATGTTCGACACCAAATTTGATGGCAACTCCTTGCAGGATCTGAGATACATAAAGCAAACTCTCAAAATCCTTTGGATAAAGGAAATTCTCTGATAAATAGTAAAGGATTTTTCCATTCGCAGCTTGATTCTTTTGGTGACTTTCCATTACTTTAGAAAAAATATTTCGATCCGCTTTTTCTGTAAAGGAATTCACTGTTTTAAATGAAGGGAAGGATTGAAAACCAAACTCTGAACAGAAACGGAAGTAATAATTCCGATAATCTACAAAGGGTTTCAGTCCATGCCAAACTGCCCAATAGTGGACATCTCCACGATTTTCATCATCCGGTTGATCAAAGCAACCTCCTGAAGATGGAGAGGATGGCCAATAGAAAGTTTGCCGATCCATCTCTTTTACAACCTTAGGCAATATATATTCAAATTGCTTGATGTAATCCGCCCGTAAACTTTGGGAATGGCCGGTAAAGGCCTCCCATTGGTCCCAAGCTGCTTCAATCTCGTTATTACCGCACCATAAGCCTAGGGATGCATGATGCCGAAGCCTTCTGACATTATCTTTTACTTCTTCAATAATATTCTCTTCGAATTCTTTCGTTAAATCATAAACATTGCAGGCAAACATAAGATCCTGCCATACAATAATTCCATATCGATCACATAAATCATAGAAATCATCGCTTGGATAGTAACCTCCACCCCAAATTCTTAAGCAATTATAGTTTGCCTTGATACAGGAATTGATAAGATATTCTTGCCTTTCCTTCGTAATATGGGAATAAATAGTATCCTCAGGAATATAGTTTGCACCTTTGATAAATATCTTAATTCCATTCACCTTGAATGCAAACTCAGTGCCCCACTGGTCCTTCTCCTGGCTTATGGTAAGGGTTCTTAATCCCAAAGTATAGCTTTTTTCATCATAAGCTTCCCCATGATTTAAGAGGGTTACCTTTAACTGATACAGTGGTTGATCTCCATAACCATTTGGCCACCAAAGCTTTGGATCATCAATTGTTATGTAATAGATTCCCACATCCTTATCCACCTTAGAATGGTAGGTAAATCTTTGATCATCCGGAGTCGTAAGTTCATACTCTAAGGAGTAGTCTCCTTCCTGTAATCTATCCAATGAAGTAACTATTTCTAGTTGTACCTGCTCCTTCTCATGATGCTGAAGTATTTCCACATCCGCTATTCTTGCACCAGAAAATCCAATCAGTTCGATGTCCCGCCAGATACCTGCATCAGGAATTTGTGCACCCCAGTCCCAGCCAAACATGGAATGGGCTTTTCTTAAATACTGATTTCCCTTCATGGCGCCATGGGAAACATAGTGTATCTCTCTACCTTCCTCTGGCTCATAACCTTCGATATAGTTAATCGGCGAACGAAATATGATTCTAATCTGATTATCCCCTTGCTTTAATAGGGATTTGCAATCCAGATGCCAAGTTCGATGCATATTATTCGTTTTCGCTAGCAGGGTATTATTGATATAGATCTCTGCTAAGGTATCTAATCCATAGCAAACCAATTCAATCCTTTGCTTGCTATAGAGCTCTTCGGAAACATGGAAATCTCTCTGAAACTCATAATCCTTACGAAATAGTTCTCTCGCCTCGTATTCGTTATCCCGATAATATGGGTCCGGTGTAAGCCTATTTGCTAATAAGGTAGACATTACAGAACCGGGAATCTGGGCAGGGATCCAACTTCCTTCCGTGATCTCCCTCATGCTCCATGAGCCATTTAATGTTTGCTTCAGCATTTTAACATCCCCTTTCTTTTTATGGTTTCATATATGATTTGTTTTGACCAAGCACCCCTAACATCATATTTTATTTATACCATTATTTTCAAAACTTTACAATTCATATTCCTGTATATACCATCAATTTTAAAACTTTGTATTCGTATTCCTATTTATAACATTATTTTCACGCAGTACAATTCTAATTGTTCATACATCAATTTTCTTAGATATTTAATAATGTAAAAACGCTGGATGCAATCAAGATAAGACTGCCTTTTGGAAATCAAATACTTTCTTTTAAAGCATTTCTATCTTGATAGATCCAGCGCTAGATCTCATGCTATTGAATTAGACCCTTTTCCTTTAAGAAATCATTTGCAACTACATTTGGTTCCATCTGAAGCTCATCTACTTTATAATTAAGTCCTATCATAACTTCATCATTAAGATAGGTACTCAATTCATTAAGAATCGTTTCAATCTCAGGATACTCTTCTAGTATTTCTCCACGCACTACAGGCATAGCATAGTAAGGTGGAAAGAAATTCTTATCGTCTTTTAGCGTTACTAAATCAAATTTTTCTAACAAGGCATCGGTAGCGAATGCATCAACGACATCGGTCTCCTTGTTGATTAGAGCAAGATACCTTGGTGATGAATCCAAACCGATCGTATCACCGAATGTGAAATTATAATGCCTCATCAATCCAGGTATACCATCTTCGCGGTTCAAGAATTCAAATGTTGTTCCAGCAGTCAATTCAGAAGCAACCTTACCCAAATCACTTATAGTAGCTAGATTGTAGCGCTTTGCTGTTTCTTCAGTAACTGCTAGTACATAGGTATTATTAAAGCCCATCTGTTGTAAAACTTCAAGGTCATACATTTCTTTAAAATCTGCCTTAACAGTATCGTAAACTTCCTGCATATCTTAATTCGGGGGATAGTTCAAGGTATCTCCATAGGCTGTACCACTATATTCTATATAGACATCAACATCACCGGAATTCATAGCAGAAAAGACAACCTGCGTACCTCCAAGATTTACTTTTCTTTCCACAGTGATATCCGTTCTGTCTTCAATTAATTCTGAAATCATATGGGTAAGAATATGTTGCTCTGTATAGTCTTTGCCAGCAACCCGAATTACTTTGTCTGCCTTATTAAAATTACCAAGAGAAGACACGATTAATAATACCGCAATACCTGCAGCTGTAACAGCTAGGATCGCTTTTCTGTGTTTTCTGTCTTTACGCTGCTTTGATTTTGAACCAGCGGAATTCTGTAGACTAATTGGTGTAACTAACTTTTCCACAAGCCCCATCAAGTAATCCACTAATAGGGCTAGGATACAAGCTGGAATTGCGCCTGCAAGAATCTGTACCTCGTTTACTGTTCGAATCCCGGAGAACACTAGAAACCCTAATCCACCAGCACCAATAAATGCCGCCATGGTCATAAGACCCACAGCAGTTACCGCTGATATTCTTACACCTGCCATAATTACTGGTAGGGCCAATGGTATTTGCACCTTTGATAGTATCTGAAACTTTGTAAGTCCAATACCCTTGGCTGCCTCTAGGGTTTGCGGATTAATGTTCTGAATACCGGTGTAGGTATTCTTAATAATTGGCAGTAAAGAATACACAATAACCATAAATACTGCTGGTAATGTTCCAATCCCCAATAAAGGAATCATCATACCCAGCAAGGCCATACTTGGAATCGCTTGTACAATATTGGCCACACCTAAGATAGGTTTATTCAATTTCTTAACGTAACTAATTAAAATTCCCAATGGTACACCGATTAAAACTGCAACTCCAACCGCAATAACAGTTAGCTCTATATGCTCTAAGATCAACTTAAGAATTTGATCTCGGCTTTGTATCATATACTCTATAAAATTCATATTACATAACCTCCTCTGTATCTAAAAATTGCTGACTTAAGGTGGTTACTAAACTACTTTTTGTAATTAACCCAACAAGTCTTCTTTCTTCATCAAGTACCGGTATATTGCTAACGTGATTATCTTCAACCAGTTGTAAGATTCCAATAATAGAATCCTCTGGTTTAACACTACATATATCTGTATTCATGATTTCTTCAACCGCCTTGGTACGGTCTCTTTCCTGTTGTATCTGTTTTGCCCTGACTATGCCTAGTAGCTTTCGAGATTTATTATCGGTCACCATCAAGCTATCTACCTTTCTCGAGCGCATTCTTTCCATGCAACGGAGTAATGTCATGCTTTTTGAACAGGTGATCGGGGATTCAATCATGATATCCTCTGCTTTAATATACTCCGGCGATGTCCAGATACGATTCTTGCCAACAAACTGAGATACAAATTCATTACTTGGATTCTTGAGTATATTCTCCGGTGTATCGTACTGAAGTATCTCACCGTCCTTCATGATACAGATAAGATCCGCTATTTTAATGGCTTCATCCATATCATGGGTGACAAATACTATGGTTTTTTTTAACTTTTCCTGTAACTCTATCAATTCATCCTGTAAGCCAATCCTAGTGATCGGGTCCAAAGCGGAAAAAGGCTCATCCATTAAAATAATATCCGGATCTGTTGCAAATGCTCTTGCAACACCAATTCTCTGCTGTTGACCACCACTAAGTTCCGTCGGATAACGATCTAGAAAGCTATAATCAAGTCCTACCATATCCATCATTTCTAAGGTTTTCTTCTCTATCTGCTCTGGATCTCTTTTTTCTACCTTTGAAATAATTTGAATGTTTTCTTTTACAGTCATATGAGGAAATAATCCGGTTTGTTGAATAACATATCCCATATTTCTGCGAAGTTGAATCATATCTTTGGTACTGATATCTTCTCCATTGATATAGATTTTACCGGAAGTTGGCTTTATTAATCGATTAATCATTTTTAAAGTAGTTGTTTTACCACAGCCACTTTCACCAATCAAAACTACCAATTTTCCCTTTTCTATTTCAAAGGATATTTTTTTTAATACTGTTTTATCTTTATATTTTTTGGTAATGTTCTCAAAACTTATCATAGTTAACCTCCCCTATTGCTATCTTCCATTTTCTGTTAATAAAAAATAAGTAACAACGATATTATAATTTATAGTTGTTACTTTGTCAAACGCTTCGTCTTCTACAAATAAAAATCCTTATGGAAAGAATTTCGTCAATCTTTCAATAAGGATTTTAAAAAAGTTTACATATTTTATTGTTTTGGATAGAGAAAACCAATTACACGATCATAACTATTGTCATCTCCTACAAAATATATTCGATCCCCTAGGGTAAACATGGCATAGGGGCCAGGTGAAAGGAGAATATTTCCATTACGTCCAATCGCAACAATCGTTGCCGAAGTATTATGCCAAAAATTAGTTTCAGAAATTGTTCGATTAATATAGGGTGTTTCGTCCGTTATATCGATTTCAAATGGAATGAAAGGGTTCATTGACCGGAAACGATCTGTTTTATCTAGAAGTTTTGTTATATATCGATTCATATAGGATAATTCCTTGGTCTGTCGATCAATACTTTGCAGAATTTCACTTTTTATTTGATTTACCGTTTGAACTTCTTTGAATTGCTTTACAAAGTCCTTCGCCTTCTCATAGGATTTAATCTTTACCCCGCTGCCCTTGGTTGTATCAACTATATCTAAATCTGTCAAAATACTAATTGCCCGTCTAGCTGTTTCCGATGATACCCCATACTTATTCGCTATGGAAGATCTAGCATAAATTCGATCTCCAATTTGATAATATCCTTCAACAATTTTCCCAGCGATATCAACTGCTATCTGCTGATATCTAGGACTTGTTAATTTTCTTTTTTTCTCCAATCATTTGCCTCCTTATATATATAAATAACAACTCTTTTTTCGTAGCATTATACCAATTATATCGTTGATATCATTTTTCGTCTAGATAACTTTATGTTATTTATTATATCATCGATTGTAATATAATTAATTTCATCAATTTCATAAAATTAACTATATTCTTACCTTCCCTCTTCCTTTTTTCTAATTTATAGTATAGAATAATACGTGATTGCTTATTGGTAATTAAATAAACATTTTTATAGCGTTTTCAATTGTTTCTAAATTATCTGAAAACGCTTAAGAAAGGTTAGGTGAAACAATGTTATTTGGAGCGTTAGAAGCAGGCGGAACAAAGATGGTAATGGCGATCGGTAATGAGAATGGCGAAATACTGGATCGGGTATCTATTCCTACAGAAACGCCTGACATAACAGTCCCAAGAATAATCGATTATTTTAAGGGTAAAAATATAGAAGCTTTAGGAATTGGTTCCTTTGGTCCGGTGGATCTGGATAGACAATCTGAGACCTATGGCTATATCACTTCTACACCAAAATTAGCTTGGGCAAATTACGATATCCTTGGTAATATCAAAAAGGAGTTACAAATTCCTATCGGCTTTGATACCGATGTTAATGCTGCTGCTCTAGGAGAAGCCACCTGGGGAAGTATCAAGGGATTATCTTCCGGTATCTATATAACAATTGGAACTGGAGTTGGTGTTGGTGTCTATATGGATGGCCGCTTACTCCATGGGATGCTTCATCCGGAAGCGGGACATGTTCTGTTAAGTAAGCATCCTGAGGATGATTTTGAAGGTGTATGCCCTTACCATCCAAATTGTATGGAAGCACTGGCATCCGGCCCATCGCTTGAAAAGCGTTGGAATAAAAAAGCTTATGATCTTGCCGATAATAACAAGGTTTGGGAATTGGAAGCTTATTATATCGCTCAGGGCTTAGTAAACTATATCCTCACCCTTTCTCCTCATCGTATCGTACTTGGTGGAGGAGTAATGCATCAGAAACAGCTCTTCCCTCTGATCCGCAGTCAAGTAGTAAAACTTCTGAATGGATATGTTAAAACAAAGCAGATTGAAAATATCGATGAATATATCGTTCCCCCTTCCTTAAATGATAATCAGGGAATTATGGGATGTATTCAATTGGCTAAGATGGAATTACAGGAACAGTAAAGAATATGAGGATAATTTTGACGACATAATAAAAGAAGGGAAAAGTAGACTTACTATGTTTAAGTCCACTTTTCCCTTCTTTATAATTATCCACTTCTTAATTTCTATTCGGTCATCTTCTGGCGAAGTACCATCTGCAGGATTCCTCCATGACGATAGTAATCTACATCTACCTCTGAATCAAAGCGTACAGTTGCTTTAAATCTAGTCTGTGTTCCATCCTTCCGAGTCGCTATGACTTCTATGATATCTCTTGGTTTCACATGATCATCAATTTGAATATCAAAGGTTTCTTCTCCTGTTAATCCTAAGGAATCTGCGTTCTCTCCTTCCATGAACTGTAAAGGAAGAACTCCCATCATTACCAAGTTGGATCGATGGATTCGCTCAAATCCCTCGGCGATCACTACCTTTACCCCAAGAAGACTTGGTCCTTTTGCTGCCCAGTCACGGGAGGAACCCATTCCATAATCCTTTCCAGCCAGTACCACAAGTCCTACATTATCCTTCTTATAGTTCATACAAGCATCATAGATCGGCATGATCTCACCGGTTGGCCAATACTTGGTATATCCACCCTCGGTACCTGGTGCGATCTGATTGCGAATACGAATATTGGCAAAGGTTCCACGCATCATAACTTCATGATTTCCACGACGGGAACCATAGGTATTAAATTCTTCTACTTTTACCCCACGCTCTGAAAGGTATTTCCCTGCTGGAGTGTTTTTACCGATTGCTCCTGCAGGTGATATATGATCCGTGGTAATGGAATCTCCAAACTTGGCCAAAACGTTAAGTCCGGATAAGGGACGTATCGGATCAGGCTCTGCCGATAAATCTGTGAAGAAAGGAGGGTTTTGAATATAAGTGGAGTCTTCATTAAATTGATATAGTTTACTCTCCTCTACCTGAATTTGATTCCACATGGAATTACTATCATAAACCTTCTCATATTCTTTGCGGAACAAGTCCGGCTTAACGCTATTGTTCATAGCTTCCCTTAGTTCGTCGGCTGTTGGCCATAGATCCTTTAAATATACAGCCTTTCCTTCGGTATCATAACCAATGGGATCCTGAGTTAAATCTATATTTACCGTTCCTGCCAGTGCATATGCAACTACCAGCGGAGGAGATGCCAGATAATTTGCTTTCACTAAGCTATGGATTCTTCCTTCAAAATTTCGGTTTCCTGAAAGAACTGAGCTAACCAACAGATCATTGTCTGAAATTGCAGAAGATATCTCTGGAAGTAGCGGTCCAGAGTTACCAATACAGGTAGCACAACCGTAACCTACGATTTGGAAACCTAGTTGATCCAAATAATCCTGCAAACCAGAATCTTTAAGATACCCGGATACTACCCTAGATCCTGGCGCAAGTGAGGTCTTAACATGGGCAGGAACCTTAAGTCCACGTTCCACTGCCTTCTTAGCCAGCAATCCTGCACCTAACATAACGGATGGATTGGAAGTATTCGTACAGGAGGTAATTGAGGCAATTGCAATGGAACCGGTGCCCATTGTACTTGTTCTACCGTCGGATAATGTAACCTTAACAGTCTTATCAAATACTTCATCGGATAAACCATGGCCCTGATTTCCCTGTGGAGCAGTTACAGACTTAACAAATTCCTGCTTCATCCTACTTAAAGGAATCAGATCCTGGGGACGCTTTGGCCCAGATAATGCGGTTTCTATAGAACTTAAATCCAATTCAATAACTTCGGTATAGACTGGTTCCTCTTGATAATTACAGAACATCTCATTCTCTTCTAGATAAGCCCTAACCAAGGCAACATGCTCCTCGGACCTTCCAGTCAATCTTAAATAATCCAATGTCTCATCATCTACTGGGAAGAAACCACAGGTTGCACCATATTCCGGTGCCATGTTAGCAACCGTTGCACGATCTGCAAGGGATAAGTTTTTCACTCCGTCCCCATAGAACTCAACAAATTTACCTACTACACCTCTTTGTCGTAGTAACTGAGTTACTCTTAAGGCAAGATCCGTTGCCGTTGCGCCTGGTGCTAATTCCCCAGTCAAATGAACTCCAATTACCTCAGGAATCGGGAAGTAGGAAGGTTGACCCAGCATACCTGCTTCTGCTTCAATTCCACCAACACCCCAGCCAAGAACACCCAACCCATTAATCATAGTGGTATGGGAATCCGTTCCTACTAGAGTATCCGGATAAAGGACACTGTTACCATCTTCCTCCTTCTGTAGAACAACCTTAGCTAGGTATTCCAGATTAACCTGATGAATGATACCAGTAGCAGGAGGCACTACAGTAAAATTATCAAAGGCTTTCTGTGCCCAATTTAAAAATTGATAGCGTTCCTTATTTCTTCCGAATTCATACTTCATATTCGCTTCGAGCGCATCCTTATCTCCATAGAAATCTACTTGTACAGAATGGTCGATTACCAAATCTACTGGTACCTCAGGATTGATCCGATCCGGTCCTGCTGTATCTCTAGTAGCCGATTTTCCATTTTCATCATCTCCAACCATTGCGCAACGCAT
>JAAYQP010000060.1 GCA_012519195.1 Clostridiales bacterium
ATAAAGGATTTTTGAAGAATTTACAGAGGAGCATTAAGTGCCTGAAATATAAAGCTTAAGCCTGATTCATGACTTGAAATTATAGCTATGTTTTCATTGAGGGCAGCACAAGCAGCATTGAACAATAAATAATTTGAGTAATATATAAAAAAATAGAGGGCGTAAGCTCTCTATTTTTTGGAATGCTGGCTGTGCTGCTTAAATTTTAAGTAGAATATACAAAGATTATAATCTACAAAAATACTAAACACTTGAAAAGTTTTAATAGTTTGTTATAATATAATTAGAAAAGGCAATCGCCACAGAGTGGTTGACCGAATATGAAATATAAAAACCTTCCCGCACTCGGTCAAAGTACAGGGAAGGTTTTTACGTTACTGACAAATTAAATAAATGAATGTTAGTAGTGCTATTATGAACATGCCAAATTGCATTAAGTCTTTAAAATCAAACTTATTGTTCAAAAGCATCACCTCCATTCTATGTAGAATGAAGGCCAACCACCCTGTACACGATTGCCAGCAGTTATAATAACTGCTCATACAAATTATACCATATTATCGAACAGAACACAAGTTCTGAAAAACCTCTTATGTTTATGGGTATTTATTATACTCTTGCGATAGTTTTATAATGTGTTTATATAAATAGAAATACTTAATACAATTATTTTATTATACAAAAAGGCAGCCCATATGATGTGACTGAGGTGACCCCAAAAAGTTAGACTTTTTAAGCGTAGCAGTGTTATGGCTGCTACGCTATTTTTTATCCAGCCAAGAGGGTGACTCCAATGTGTTAGATTTTTGATCAAG
This sequence comes from Clostridiales bacterium, assembly GCA_012519195.1. Taxonomy (GTDB): domain Bacteria; phylum Bacillota; class Clostridia; order Lachnospirales; family Lachnospiraceae; genus Mobilitalea. Next base: position 816 of record JAAYQP010000060.1, read on the forward strand.
CTTTTGGGGCCGGTTGAGTGGCACTTTTTTTGTTATTTTAAATATTTGCTTTAGTTATTAAAATAAAATTTCTCCTACATGCACAATGAGTATGTCATTATATACCAAAATTATTTAAAAACACATAAAAAGGATATGTATTATTTGAACTATCTAGTAATAATGTTATTGCATATTGATTTATGAGCTAAGGACCATTTAATATGTTGGTGTCACCAATGAGAATACAAAAATGTTTTCTTGGCGAACAATTCATGAAAAGGAGAGGGAAAGCAATGAATCAAAAATGGATAGCAAGGCTTCTGAGTGTTGTTATGCTCATTACTTCATTGGGGTTAAATTCGATGTACACTCCGCTTGTCCAGGCTTCGGAAGGATCAGGGGATATTGAAGTGATGAGTTACAATATTCTAACTTCAGGAAAGCAAGATATTACAGCTACAAGTCCAGAAGGCAAAACAAGAGGTCAAATGCTTATCGAATTATTGGAAGACTATCAGCCAGATTCTATTGGTCTTAACGAAGTAACTAACAAGTGGATTGAATATTTGGAAAATAATGATATTACTCATGAATATTCAGGAAGTACTACTTATGGGATAGCAGGATTAAAAAGTGATTCAGGTTTGGATTTAATGAGTGGCTCATCAGAGTATGCATTAATCTTATATAGAAGTGACAAGTATGAGGTGGAACGCGAGGGAGGTTACTGGCTTTCAGAGACTCCTGATAAACCATCCAAGTATGCTTCTATCTTGGACAATAAAGGTAATGTATTATATGCGGGAATGACCTTTAATCGTGTTATGTCATATGCGGTTTTAAAAGATAAAGCAACTGGAAATGTATCATATATTCATATTAATACTCATTTTGACCACCAGAGTTCGGACTATATAGATACCTTATGTGCAGAGCAAGTAACTAATAAAGCAAATGAGCTAGCAGCTTAATATCATTGTCCGGTTATTATATCAGGAGATTTTAATGCCAATGAAGGCTCAAATGCTTATAACCATTTAGCTATGGGTAAGTATGGATATGTGAATGTAAAATATAGAACAGAGATCAATTCTGATAAACCGACGGCTCCAGGGTATGGTAATAGTTATAATCCTTTATCAACCAGTTTTATAGATCATATATTTGTACCTGATAACCTAGGTGTATATGAGCATGATATTATAGAGAACCCTTATTTGTCTGACCACTCTTGTGTTTATGCAAGGATTTCTTTGAATGAAATGCCGGTTCTTTACGATCTTTCAATCGACGGTATGACGATTGATGATTTTTCTCCGTATGCTTATCGTTTTGATGCTACTACTGAAAATGACTATATTACTCTTAACGCTACTGTAGTTTCAGGAAGCAGTATATATATTGAAATATCAGACACGAGAGCAAGCTCAGTAACCGGTTCTGCAATTTCGGTGGATGTAAATCTTCAAAATGGAGATAACCTGGGAAGGCTCGTTGTTAATAACGAAAAAGGATTGAGTACCGTTTATTATTTAAATATATTTAAAAGTTATGGAGAGCCATTGCCCATTATTTCTGAAATATTCCCAAATGCAGAAATAGGCTATCGTTATTTTGAGGTAACCAATGTTGGAACGAAGGAGTTTAATACGGAGGATTATTACTTCTTATGGGGAAATATTTCAAGTGATAAGGTAAGCTGGAATGCTAAGTTCATACCAAGAGATAGCAGTCAACACAAGATTGTCAAACCGGGTGAAACGGTAGTATTCTGGGTTACTAAAGGTGGAAGCTTTGCTGATAATAATCCCACCGTAGCTGACTTTAATGCTAAGTATGGAACTTCATTAACAGAAGATCAAGTTATTATTTCAGATTTAGAAAAAGCATTTATTCGATACAAGGATGATGGAAGCGAAGATTCATCCGGTTTTGATATGGGAAGTAATAATTCAAGAGGTATGTGTATAGCTAAGGCAAGAGATGAATTTGGTAATCCTTATCCATAGGAAGGAATGCCCAAGGATTTTGGCTATATAGGACCTATGGTTTCAGTCTCAAGCTATTATAATGTCACTCCGAAGATTTCTTTCGTATTTGCAAATGATGCATATAAAAACATTGAGGCGGAATGGGCAGATAACTTTACCGATGGCATTAATATTAATGGAGAAGTAGCTCGAGCTGAAAGGCAAATGCATAAGAATCGGGTGGGTATGTCCCCAAATATTACAGATGGATATAATCTATTAGGTAATACAGTAAATCAGAGTACGGCACGTTTTAAAGGTATCGATTTTGGGGATGGAGGAGCAAGTGGCCTGGTATTTAATATGGCACTTCGTACAGGTAGATGTATCGGTACTGCTGAGTTATATCTAGCTAATCCAGACGGAAGCATGGGGAGCATGATTGGATACTGTACAGTTACAGCAGAAGATGCTACAGATGGCGGTGAAGGCAATTATAATACATATAAGCACTTCGAAGGTGTGGTAGTTGATAAGGAAATAAAGGGAGTACATGATATAATCATTAAATTTATTACAGAGGTTAATTATGTCGGTAATATCGACTATTTCTACTTTACCAGAACAAGCCTCGATGGCATAAAGAAAGCCGCATGTGAAGAACTAGAGAATTATAAAGATCCGTCCCTATATAGGCCAGAACAGCAAGCAGAGCTTGAAGCAGAAATTATCAAAGGGAAAGTTGCAATTAATGCTGCTAGTTCAGAAGAAGATGTGGCTAATGCACTGGTGGCAGCAAAAGCAAGACTGGATCTAATTAAAACGGATGAGGAGTTAAGAGAGGAAGAGCCGACTGATCCAGGCGATGAACCCGATCCAGGAGATGAGGAAGAGCCGACTAATCCAGGCGATGAACCCGATCCAGGAGATGAGGAAGAGCCGACCGATCCAGGCGGTGAACCCGATCCAGGAGATGAGGAAGAGCCGACCGATCCAGGCGATGAACCTGAGCCAGGAGATGAGAAAGAGCCGACCGATCCAGGCGATGAACCCGATCCAGGAGATGAGGAAGAGCCGACCGATCCAGATGATGAACCTGAGCCAGAAGATGATGACAATAAACCGTCTCATCCTATAGTAAAACCGAAATCAAAAAATTCATCAACAGATCCAGTTGTTACACCAGAGCCTATTGTTAATGAAAGCGAAACAATAGATAATAGTACAGGAATTAAAACATCAGTAAAAACCATAACTAAAAAGGGTGATAGAGGAAATACTACATCTGTATATATGACTTTATTAGATGGTGCAGGTAATAATACGATTATGGCAATTACTGTATTGGAAGACGGAACTACGGTAGAAACAAATATTATAAAGGATATGCAAGGAGATATTACGAGCGCAGTTTCAACCGTAAGAATAAAAAGCGAGACATTAAAGGATACCCTTAAGGTAAATGTGGAAATACCATATTCTGAAATATTGGAACAGGTTAAAGACTTACAGCTAAAACAAAATCTTGAAGTAAGAGTTGCAATCCCTGAAGCGGTATTAGAAGAAATGAAGCAGGATACCAATCATTTGGTATTCAATATCCAATTGCCTAATAGGGGAATAGATGGAGATAAGGTTAAGATAAGTGATATTATTATACTGCCAATATTATTGAAACTGCAAAACAGAATGGAACTAACATTTTAGCTGAAATAACTAAGGAAGATGGAAAGATCCTATATAGCTGGACTATTGATGGAAAAATACTTGCAGAATCTGACAGAGATATGGTGGACATTAATCTTTACATGAATATTGAAAAAGGAGTTTCATCCGTCTCTGATAACGCTAAGGCAAATCTTAAAAAGGATCGATCAATTTCTTTAGAACAAGTTATATTACTTGATTTTAAACATAAGGGGTTACTTCCTGGTTCTGCCGAGGTAAAAGTCTATGTCGAAGACCAAGACGGAATAGTGCAGGGTAATCAATTGTTTATATACCACTTCAATGAGATTACAGGCAAATTGGATAGCCTACCCAATAGCAAGGTTATTGTGGATCAAAATGGATATATAACACTAAATATTACCCACAACTCTCAATATATTATATTGAAGGAAGAAGCAGCAGAAGAGATAAGGGATGACCTGTTAGATCAAATTACTGTGACTAAAAATAAGATATTATATGTCGGTGGAACAACAGGCAATACTTTTACCCTTGTACCTGAATTCCCGGTAACAATAAAAAAGGTAAAAGAGTATAGTAAGAATATGGATCCTGCAGTGGAGGAAGCTATTATAGACTATCAGGTAGCTGATAAAAATATTGCTAGGATTAGCAAAACTGGTAAGATCACTGCAGTTAACCCTGGAAAAACAAAAATAACTACGACAATTATATTAGCTGATGGAACTGAGAAGAAGTTTACAACAACAGTTACTGTCAAAAAGGCATCCGTTAGCTTTACCGAAATTAAGGACCTTCTAAAAGTTGGTGAACAAGCGACCTTTAAAATTTCAGTTAAGGGATATCGGACAAAAGACATCATTTGGAAAACGGATAAAAAAGGTATTACTGTAGTTGGAGAAAATGCTGGTAAGAGGGAAGCGGTGATCTCTGCTAAGAATAAAGGAAGTGAAAATGTCATTGTTAAGGTACTAGATACTAATGGCAAATATCTAACGGTAAAGACGAAAGTTGTGGTTAAATAGTTATAATCGCATTATAAGAATTGAACAACTCAGGGAGTCAAGAATTTGACTCCCTGAGTTGTTTTGGAATGCGTCCAGCAGGCTCGCTCTTATTAGGGTTATATATTATTAATAGCTGGTGAAAAAGCTGAAAATTAATTGTATAAAGTTATCTTTTGCATTTTCCTGTCATTGACTAAAACTCTAAAATATGTTATTATTATAGCTGCTTTTAGGTAATAATAGTTGTATAATTATTGTAAAATCAGATGGGATTTTTATGAGGGGTGGAAACTTCTTGCTTAAGATTTTCACCTCTTTTTTCTAAGTTTTTGATGTAAATTGCAATAATTATACTGTAATTAACAAAAAATATGATTTAATGTTATTACTGGATAAATTTCTATAACCATGCTTTATAATAAAAATTTAGCGGAATTTATTGATAATACAGAATAAATGGACTTTATAGTTGAAAGGATAAGATTGCATGAAAGTTAATGAGGTTGTAAAAAGAGAAACAAAAAACATAGCGATCGGGATTATCCTATGTAGTGTGATTACGCAAGTTGGTTTTTTTGTTTTTGGCAAGTATAGCTTGGCAGTATTATTGGGCTCTATTTATGGAGGAGCCATCGCTCTTCTTAACTTCTTCTTAATGGGGCTTACTGTCCAAAAAATAGCAGATATGGACGATCCAAATGCTGCAAAAAGAAAAATGCAAGCTTCCTATTCCTCAAGACAGGTCATGCTTCTTTTTCTTGCTGGTATTGGAATGTATATCTCTATTAATTTTGGCATTTTTCACTGGTTACCAATTTTATTAGCAATTGTTTATCCTAGGATCATAATAGCATTCGGCGGAATTTTTCGAAAAGAATGGCGTACAAAGCGAGGTGATATAGAATGAATGTAGAAATAACCGGTGCCAGAATATTTTTACGTTTACCATTCGGTATTTTAATCACAGAGACACAAGTTAATATGTGGATTATTATGCTTGTAATTGCTTTATTGTGCAAATGGTTGACGCATAATTTGAAGATTAAGCCGGCTGGTAAAAGACAAGTTGTTGCAGAATATTTAGTTACCATGGCTAATAATTTTGTGGTAACAAATATGGGTAAGAGTTTCAAAAGTTTTGCTCCTTTTATTGGAGCCTTATTCACTTTGTCTTTACTATGTAGTCTAAGTGGTTTATTTGGGCTCTATCCTCCAACAGCAGATTTGAATACCACCTTGGGCTTTGCAACAGTAACCTTTGTTTTAATTATGTATTATAAACTGAAAACGAATGGTTTGAAAGGCTATCTAAAGGGGCTTGCAGAACCAATCCCTGTATTAGCACCATTTAATATCATTGGAGAATTTTCTACTCCGATATCAATGGCCATTCGTATGTTTGGTAATATTTCAACAGGGGTGGTAATATCAACACTTGTCTATGCTGCGCTTGCATGGCTTAGTTCAGTTGTATTACAATGGTTGCCAGGTGCATTAGCAAGTATTCCGATTTTACAACTTGGACTTCCAGCGATATTATCAATATATTTTGATTTATTTAGTAGTGTCTTGCAATCATTTATTTTCTGTATGTTAACGGTTCTCTATATAGCACAGGAAGCGAAAAGTGAATGATAGAGTTTATCATTCATATTAAAATATGGGTATTTCAAATTAAATTAATATAAACAAATAACAAAAATTAAAATTACGGAGGTATATATTATGGAAAAAGCTATTATTATGGCAGCATGTGCATTAGGAGCAGGTATCTCAATGTTTGGTGGTATTGGCCCTGGTATCGGTGAGGGTTATGCAGTAGGTAAAGCTTGTGAGGCGATTGGTCGTCAGCCAGAAACGAAAGGTGATGTAACAACTACCATGTTAATGGGTTGTGCTGTTGCGGAAACAACCGGTCTTTACAGTTTAATTATCGCCATGCTACTTATTTTCGTTGCTCCAGGTCTATTTATTGGCAAACTATAATTTTAACGTATCATTTTAGCGAAAGAACACAGACTCGGTCTGGTTCTTCGTAAAATAGTCATAAACGTTAAGAAAAGAGGAAAAGAGAATGCCTGAAACATTAGAATTTTTATCTGTCAATATTTGGTCGGTTTTGATGGCGATTGGAAACTTATTGATTCTATTTCTGATAGTTAAAAAATTCTTATTCAAACCTGTCAATGATATCCTAGAAAAGCGTGCTGAGGAGGTAGATCATATCTATTCCGATGCAGAACAGATGCGTTCTGAAGCTAAGGCGAACAAGAATATCTACGAAGAAAAATTAAAGAACGTTAAAACAGAAACGGATTTGATGATCAAGGCTGCTACAGAACGTGCGGAGAATCGTAGCGAAGAAATCATTAAGGAAGCTACTTTAGAAGCAGAAAATCGTAAGAGAAAAGCAGAGGCTGATATTTTACTTGCGAAAAAGAAAGCAGTCGATGATATCAAAGACAATATTGTTGAAATGGTTATTGATTTGGCACAGCAGGTAGTTGAAAAAGAAATAAATGAAGATGTTCATGAAAACCTTATCGATGATGCGATAGAAAAGTTGGGTGAGCGCGTATGAGTAAAGCGGTGGATTACGGATATGCATTGTATGAACTTGCCGCAGAGGAAGGACTTGAGGAAAAAATCAATATAGAGTTTGATGAAGTGGCTCAGATTTTTGAAAAAAATCAGGATTTTATAAAACTATTATCAAACCCAAGAATCCCTATTTTGGATCGCATTCATGTAATCGATCATGTATTTAAAAATAGTGTTCAATCCTATCTGCTTTCTTTACTAAAAATTCTCGTTGAAAAAAAACAGATTTCTTATGTTCCACAAATTTTTAAAGAGTATAGGAAACAGTATTATATTAACAAAAACATATTGCCTGTTACTGTAATCAGTGCAGTGGCATTAAATGAGAATCAGAGAAAGCGAATTATAGAGAAATTAGAGAAATCAATGAATAAAACCATCCTTTTAGATAACAAAATTGATCCATCCTGCATAGGTGGTATTCGTTTAGAATATCAAGGTCGAATGATCGACGCAAGTATTAAAAATAGATTTCAAAAACTGCAGCTTAACTTAAAAAATGCAGACTATTCAGTAGCGGAGGTCTGATGAATGAATATTGAAGAAATTAGCAGCCTCATAAAGGCGCAAATTAAAAATTATGAAAATAAAATTGAACAAAGTGAAACAGGAACCATTGTTAGCGTAGGTGATGGTATCGCTAGAGCCTATGGACTCGACAATTGCGTATCCAATGAGTTGATAGAATTCCCTAATGGTATTTACGGAATGGCACTTAATTTAGAAGATGAATTTGTTTCTATCGTTCTTCTTGGTAGTGATATGGGTATCAAGGAAGGGGACTTGGTTAAGCGGACTGGTAAGGTTGTGTCGGTTCCTGTTGGAGAAGCACTCATCGGTCGTGTTGTAAACGCACTTGGACAGCCAGTTGATGGGAAAGGACCTATTACTACAACAGAAGTTCGACCAATTGAATCTCAAGCGCCAGGAATTATTGAAAGAAAATCGGTTAGTGTACCTCTTCAAACAGGAATTAAGGCAATTGACAGTATGATCCCGATTGGAAGAGGTCAACGAGAGCTTATCATTGGTGACCGACAAACTGGTAAAACGGTTTTAGCAACGGATACCATCATTAATCAAAAGGGTAAGGATGTTATCTGTATCTATGTTGCTATCGGTCAGAAGAATTCTACCGTTTCCCAGCTAGTTGAAACCTTAACCCGTGCTGGCGCTATGGATTATACGATCGTAGTTAGTTCTACTGCAAGTGATCTTGCACCGTTACAATACATCGCCCCTTATTCCGGATGTACTATGGGCGAATATTTTATGAATCAAGGGAAAGATGTATTGATTGTATATGACGATTTATCCAAGCATGCAGTTGCTTATCGAACCCTTTCATTATTAATTCGTCGTCCACCAGGACGTGAAGCCTATCCTGGTGATGTGTTCTATTTGCATAGCCGTCTTTTAGAGCGTGCGGCTCGTCTTGCTCCAGAATACGGTGGGGGATCCCTTACTGCTTTACCAATTATTGAAACACAAGCAGGGGATGTATCTGCCTATATACCAACCAATGTTATTTCAATTACGGATGGACAGATTTTCTTGGAGAGTGAGCTTTTTAATGCTGGAATCATGCCGGCGGTAAACCCTGGTATATCTGTAAGCCGTGTTGGTGGTTCAGCACAGATTAAAGCAATGAAGCAGGTATCAGGAACGCTTAAGTTATTATATTCCCAATATAGAGAGTTACAAAGTTTTGCTCAGTTTGGTTCGGATCTCGATAAAGACACGAAAACCCGTCTTGATCAGGGAGAAAGAATCGTAGAGGTTCTGAAACAGGATCGTAATTCTCCTGTTCCGGTAGAACTGCAGGTAGCAATTATCTATGCCGTAGTTAATAACTATCTGAGTGAGGTGGAAGTAAGTGATATTAAAGAATATGAGAAAGAACTATTCTTTGAGCTTACCTCCTATCATGAAGACCTCTTGGCTCATATTCGTAGTGGAAAAAGCTTGGATGATGAGGACAAGCAGAAATTAGATGAAGCAATTAAGAATTTTACGAAGAAATTTATTGAGAATCGTTAAAATTGGAAGGGGGCGAATGTCTTGGCTGGTTCTTCCATGAAGGATATTAACCTTAGAATTAAAAGTATAAA
>JAAYQP010000061.1 GCA_012519195.1 Clostridiales bacterium
AAAGGAATTAGTCTGGGCAGTGTGTATTCAATTATTGCGCTAGGCTACACAATGGTATATGGCATTGCTAAGATGTTAAACTTTGCACATGGCGATGTCATTATGATCGGTGGTTTTACCATCTTTATAATTATGAGTACCATGGGACTGAACCCATTGGTAGCAGTATTAATTTCGATCATTCTATGTACGATATTGGGTATCACAATTGAACGCATTGCATATAAGCCATTAAGAAAAGCGTCATCCTTGGCAGTTTTGATTACAGCTATTGGCGTTAGCTATTTTTTACAAAACATTGCATTGCTCATCTTTGGGGCAGATACCAAGTCTTTTACCTCAGTTATTGAATTACCCGCATGGAAACTTGCCGGAGATGAATTAACCATATCCGGGGAAACATTGATTACCATTCCGCTTTGCGTCATCATTATGGTTGGATTAACGTTTTTTGTTAAAAAGTCTAAAGTCGGCCGTGCTATGGTTGCAGTTTCTGAAGATAAAGATGCAGCTATATTAATGGGAGTTAATGTGAATCGGACAATTGCAATAACCTTTGCAATTGGATCGGCACTTGCTGCAGTGGCGAGTGCTCTGATGTTCTCTTCCTATCCTTCTCTGTCATCCACATCTGGTGCTATGCCTGGAATCAAGGCCTTCGTAGCAGCGGTATTTGGTGGGATCGGTTCGATTCCGGGAGCAGCGATTGGTGGAATACTTCTCGGTGTAATTGAGATTCTAAGCCGGGCCTATATTTCATCTCAGCTTGCAGATGCAATTGTTTTTATGATTCTAATCTTAGTTCTTCTTGTTAAGCCAACCGGAATTCTTGGTAAGAAGATTCAAGAGAAAGTGTAGGTGGAAGTTATGGGAAAGAACATATTATGGAAGCGATTGAATAAATCCACCCGTTCTAATCTAATTATGATCGGTGCGGTGGTTACTGTCTATATCATCTGCCAACTATTGATAGCATCTGGTTCCATGTCAAACCTTATGAAGGGATTGTTGATTCCCTTATGCTACTATTCTATTTTGGCAGTTTCCTTAAATCTGACCGTTGGAATACTTGGTGAGTTAAGCCTAGGGCATGCAGGTTTTATGTGTATTGGAGCATTTACCAGTGCTTTTTTTTCGAAGGTAACAGTCAACACCATAGAGAATTCATTTATACGATTTACTTTAGCAATCATCATCGGTGCTGCATCCGCTGCGCTTTTTGGTGTTTTAATTGGTACTGTAGTATTACGCTTAAAGGGAGATTACCTTGCAATTGTTACCCTTGCTTTTGGAGAAATCATTAAGAATGTGATCAATGTTCTATTTATTGGTTATGATAGCGAAGGTGTGCATTTTTCGATGAAGGATGCTGCGGCTTTAAATCTGCGCGAGGGTGGTGAAGCAATTATTAATGGACCCAGGGGGATCACAGGAACTCCTAAGGATTCAACTTTTTTAGTTGCTGCATTACTATTAATTATTACGTATGCTGTTATTACTAATCTGGTAAATTCTAGATCCGGTCGTGCAATTATGGCAATTCGAGATAATCGTATTGCGGCTGAATCGGTTGGAATACAAATTACAAAATTTAAAATACTAGCATTCTCGATTTCGGCAGCAATGGCGGGAATTGCTGGAGTGCTTTATGCTCATAACATATCGACTCTAGTGGCAACACCTAAGAATTTTGGATATAACATGTCTATTATGATTCTGGTATTTGTTGTACTTGGAGGAATTGGTAACTTAAATGGTTCTATTATTGCTGCGGTAGTTTTGACTCTGCTTCCGGAATACCTACGCTTCCTAGAAAATTACCGTATGTTGATCTATGCGATTGTATTAATTGCTATGATGATCTTTAACTGGAATCCAAAATGTATTGAATGGCGCAAGAAGCATTCAATGAAAAATTATCTCTTAACACTCTTTAACAAGCAGAAAAAGGAGGCGTAAAGTTATGGCAATGTTATCTGTGAAAAACTTAGGGATCTCCTTTGGTGGTTTACATGCTGTGGATTCCTTTAGCATTACAATAGAAAAAGGCGAGTTGTATGGTCTGATCGGACCCAATGGTGCCGGTAAAACAACGGTATTTAACCTATTGACTGGTGTTTACAAGCCGGACATGGGGCAGATTTTATTAGATGGTGTTGATATCACTGGAAAAAATCCAATTGAAATCAATAAGGCAGGAATTGCACGAACATTTCAGAATATCCGCCTATTTAGAAACATGTCAGTCCTTGATAATGTAAAAACAGGGCTTCATAATAATTACAAATATTCAACAGCTGCTGGTATACTTCGTTTACCCTCCTATTTTAAGACGGAGAGGAGAATGAATGAGCGAGCTCATGAAATTCTAAAAGTATTTGATCTTGATCAGGAAGCCAATACCCTTTCGGCTAATTTACCTTATGGTAAGCAGAGGAAGCTTGAGATTGCTAGAGCTCTTGCTACGGAACCTAAGCTTCTGCTTTTGGATGAACCGGCGGCAGGAATGAACCCTGCAGAAACAGATGAATTGATGGAAACCATCACCCTAATTCGGGAAAAGTATGATGTAACAATCCTATTAATTGAGCATGATATGAAATTGGTATCCGGTATCTGTGAAAAGATATTTGTACTTAACTTTGGTACGAAATTAGCGAATGGTACTCCTAGTGAGGTACTTAATAATCCAGAGGTTATTAAAGCCTATCTCGGTGAATAATTTGACACTATCAATAAATAATCGTAATGGAACAAGGGACCGATCACAGAAAGGAAGCTTGTATAGAAGTAAAGGAGGTAAAGCCTCCTAAAAGACGGAGGTAGATCCTCCTAAAAAGCAAGGAGGAAAATCCTCCTAAAAGATTGGGAGGAAAATCCTCCGAAAAAGCAAGGAGGAAAATCCTCCGAA